>JBPCWY010000182.1:0-7066 GCA_051009035.1 Gammaproteobacteria bacterium | reverse complement strand
TTGTTTTGCGGCGAGTTTTTGCATGACGCAAAATAACGCCGTCCAGTCGTCTTTTAGGTGTCCGAATTCTTCGGATTGTTCCATGCGTTTTTTTGCCGCGCGTCCGAGTAATAGCGGCATGTTTTCGCGCGCGCCCAACTTTAACGCGAGGCGCATGTCTTTTAATGCCAGCGCCATGCCAAAATCGGGCGCGATGTCGCCGCGCAATACTTTGCGCGGATAGGTGGTTAAAAAATGCCCGCGCCCCGCCGGGGTTTTTTCTAAAACCGACATGGTTTCTTTGCGCGGCAAATCCAAAACTTCGGCAAACGCCAGCCCTTCCGCCGCAATTAAACAATTGACGATGGAGATGTAATTATTTACCATCTTCAATTTTAATCCCGCGCCCGTTGCGCCGCCGCAAATAATATCGCTTCCCAACACGGACAATAACGGGCGCAACGGCGCAACGGTTTTTGCGTCCCCGCCCGCCATGATTAACAAATCGCCGCTTGCCGCTTCGCGGCGCGAGCGTCCGACCGGCGCGTCCATGATGCGGACGCCGCGCGCGCGGAGCCGTTTTTCCGTTTTCCAAAAATCGGCGAGGTCGCCGGTTCCCATTTCCAAAACTAACGCGCCGCGCCGCAGTTTTTTCGCCGCGCCGTTTTTGCCGAAAAGCGCGTCCCGGGTAATCCGCGAATTGGGAAGCATGCAAATTAATATGTCCGCATTGTCCGCCGCGTCTTCCGGCGATGCGGCGATGCGGCAGCCGCGTTTTCCGGCAAACTGCGCCGCCGCTTTCGGCGCGCGGTCGTATATCGCAACGGAAAAACCGCCGCGCAACAAATTATTCGCCATCGGCGCGCCCATGAGTCCGATGCCGATAAATCCCACGGCGGGGAGTTTCGCCGCGTTTTGTTTTGCGGTTTTTTTATTTTGCGGGTTTTTCATTTTGTTCCTTTTTTGCTTGGGGAAAATAATGCGCTTTCGCGGGTAATTCCGCTTTTACCGCAACGGAAATATTTTTTTTTGCGGTTGGTATTTTACGGGCGGGTTATTTCCCGTAAATCATTTCCGGCAGCCACAGGGCGATTTGCGGGAAAATGAAAATTAATGCTAATCCGAATAATTGAATTAACATAAATTGCGCCATGCCCCAGTAAATATCTTTTAAATCCCATTCCGGCACGACGCCTTTTAGAAAATACGCCGACAACGCCACCGGCGGCGACAACCACGCCGTCTGCAAATTGACCGCCACGAGGATTCCAAACCATACTAAATTAATCCCCAGCTGCTCCACCAGCGGCAGCAATATCGGCACAATGATTAGGACAATCGGCACCCATTCCAGCGGCCAGCCCAAAATAAAAATTAACGCCATAATTAACAGCAAAATCCATGTTTTGGATAATTCCAAATCCAGCAACGCTTCGGTCAGCATTGCCGGAGTCCCCAGCCGCGAAAATACCGCGCCGAAAAAATTGGACGCCGCCACTAAAAGTAAAATCAACGCCGATATTTCCAAAGTTTTTAGCAACGCGTCGTTCATGGTTTTCCAATTTAACCGGCGGTACGCCGTTGCCAACGCCAGCGCGCCCGCCGCGCCGCAGCCCGCCGCTTCGGTCGGGGTCGCATAGCCCAGCAAGATACTGCCCAGCGCCGAAAAAACTAAAAGCGCCGGCGGCGCCAATCCCATGAAAAATTCCCGCCATACTTGCGCCATGTTTTCCGCGCGTTCTTCCTTGGGCAGGGCGGGTCCCAGCGCGGGATTAATTAAACTGCGCCCCACCGCGTAGGCGGCGTATAAAAACGCCATCATCACGCCCGGAATAACCGCCGCCGCAAATAAATCGGTTACCGGCACTTCCAGCACCGGGCCCATGACCACCAGCATAATGGACGGCGGAATTAAAATTCCCAAAGTGCCGCCGGCGGTGATGGCGCCCGCCGACAAGCGGACGTCGTAACCGGCGCGGTTCATTGTTTTTGCCGCCATAATGCCGAGAATGGTTACCGACGCGCCGACAATGCCGGTCGCCGCCGCGAATATTGTGGAAACAAACAACACCGCCAAATACAGCGCGCCGCGCACCCGCGACAAAATTAACCGCACCGATTCAAACAGCCGCTCCATGAGCCCCGCCTGTTCCATGACGATTCCCATAAACACAAATAGCGGCACCGCGGCGAGTTCGTGCGCCAGCATAATATTGTTAAATTGCAGGGTCATTTGGAAAAATACCAAATCGCCGAAGCCCCAGTATCCGAAAACCAGCCCCAAAAAAATCAGCGTAAAGGAAATCGGAAAGCCGATAAAAATCGCCAGCAACATCACCGCAATCATGACCAGCCCGATATGTTCTTCGCTCATGGCGCGCGTCCGCGGGTCATCGCGTAATAACTTTTTAATATTTCGGAAACGCCCTGAATAAGGAGCAGTAAAATTCCCGCGGGCATCGCCGTGCGCGCGGGCGCAAGCAACGGACGCCATGCGGAATCATCCAGCCGCTCGCCGCGTTGCCACGCTTCAAAAGTGTATTCGGCGGAAACCCACAAAAAAAACAGCATGCCGGGAAAATAAAAAAACAAATACAGGAAAAAATCCACCGTCCCCTGCGCCCGCACGGGCCACAGGCGGTATAGAAAATCGGCGCGAATATGCACGCCGCGCATTAATGCGTAACCGGAACCCAGCATAAACAGCGCGCCGTATAACATGCGGCTGACATCAAACGCCCACAGAGTCGGGGTGAAAAATTTACTCATGACGACTTCAACCACCATCGCCGTAAAAATCGGCACCACCAGCCAGCAAACGCCGCGCCCGATAATTTGGCTAAACCGGTCAATATTGAATATGCACGCCGCCATCAGCGGCGGCATGTCGTCCGGCAACTTTCCCGGTTCCCGCCGTCCGGCGATAAGCTCGTCCGCCAATTCCGGCGGCGCGGGGTTGCTTTCGGAATTCATTATCCGTGTCCGGAATAAAAACGGCCGCCGTCGCCCCGCGGGCGTTTTTGGCGGATTATTTTTTCAGCGTATCGGCGTAGGCTTTTCCGATGCTCGCGTTGGACGCTTGCGCGCCCGCCCAAAACGGCACGGCGACATCGGCAAAATCGCGCATGGAATTCCACACTTTGAGGAAAAATGCGTTTTCTTCCTTGTTTTTGTCCAGCAGTTTGCCCGCCGCCGCCATAAATGCGGGGAAGTAATCCGCCGGAGTATCGTGCAAAATAACGCCGTGGTTTTCGGTGAGGTCTTTGAGCGCCTTGCCGTTTTCGTAAATCCGGTAGGCGAGCGAGCGCATCAACGAAGCATCGGCGGCGACTTCCATCGCTTTTTGGTGTTCGGGCGCGAGTTTGTTCCACACATCCTTATTAATGTAGATGTCGGCGTTGACCACATTTTGGTGCAGTCCCTGCAAATAATAATGTTTCAGAACTTTTTGGAATCCGAAAACGCTGTCCGGCTTGGGGCAGCACCATTCGGCGGCGTCAATCCGCCCTTGTTCAAGCGCCGGTAAAATATCGCCGCCGCCCATCGCCACCGCCGAAATGCCGATTTCGTTGTAGGTTTGTCCGGGGATTCCGGGCGGCGCGCGGTAGGTGTATTTGCGGAAGTCGTCCAAGCTGTTAATCGGCTCCTTAAACCAGCCAAGCGCTTCGGGACCGACCGGCTGCAACATTAACCCTTTAATATTGACGCCCATTTCGTCCCACAATTCATCGTACAGCTCCCGTCCGCCGCCAAACATATACCACGAAACCCACGAGATATTGTCCAGCCCCAAACCCGCTCCGGCAGTGGGCGAGCCAAACAAGGTCGCCGCCGGATGCTTGCCCGACCAGTAATGCGTCCATGCAAAACCGCCTTCAATCAGCCCCTTGTCCACGGCGTCCAAAGTTTCTTTGACGCCAACGACGGAGCCCGCCGGCAATATTTCAATTTCCACCGCGCCCTGCGTCAGCGCGCGCACATTGTCGGCGTAATCGCGCAACATGGTTACTTCGTCCGCTTTCGCCGGAATTACCGATTGAACGCGAATAGTGGTGGTTTGGGCGTGCGCGCCAAAAGACAACGACAACGCCGCCAAAATTGTGGTTGCTAATTTGCAATATTTCATGGTTTCTCTCCGTTTTGGAATAAACGCGGATTTGTCCGCTTGCTCCGATTATACCAGATAACGCCGCTTTTAACCCAAAATTCCCGCGCAGGCAAAAATAAATCTCGCGCCCATTTCCGCGCCGTTTCGGGCGGATTTTGGGGCGGTTTTGGAAAAATGGGGCGGGTTGAAAAATGGCGGTTTGGGAAAATTGGCGGCGGTTTTGGAAAAAATCTTGCCGGTTTTTCGGCGCGCCGTTATTTTTCGTCCGCCAAAATCATCTCCGCCGCTTTTTCGGCAATCATCACCGTCGGCGCGTTTGTGTTGCCGGATGTGATGTTTGGCATAATGGAAGCGTCCGCCACGCGCAATTTTTCCAACCCCCGCACCCGCAAACGGCTGTCCACCACCGCCAGCGGGTCGCCGTCCGCCCCCATTTTGCAAGTCCCGCAGGGATGAAATATTGTCGTGGAAATCCGCGCCGCCGCCGCCGCCAATTCCGCCGTGTTTTGGATTTGCGCGCCGGGGGCGTATTCTTCCGCCCCGTATTTTTGCAGCGGCGGTTGCGCGCATATTTCGCGCGCGTGGCGGATTGCCGCCGCCGCCGTTTCGCGGTCTTCGGGCGCGGACAAAAATCGCGGGTCAATGCGCGGCGGGCGCAACGGGTCGGCGGCGGCGATGCGGACAAAACCGCGGCTGTGCGGGCGCAAATCGCAAACCGAAGCGGTAAACGCCGGAAAATCGTGCAACGGCGCGCCGAAAGAATCCAAACTCAGCGGCTGCACATGATATTGCAAATTTGCCGCGCTTTGCGCCCCGTCCGAAAATGCAAAACATCCGACTTGGCTCGGCGCGGACGCCAGCGCGCCCCGCCGAAACAGCGCATATTCCAAACCCATGCGCATGCGCGCCGTCCATTTTTGCGAAATCTCGTTTAATGTTTGCGTTCCCCGCACGCGAAAAACCGCGCGGATTTGCAGATGGTCCTGCAAATTTTCCCCGACTCCGGGCAGGGCATGCACCGCCGCCACGCCGCACTCGCGCAACAATTCCGGCGCGCCGATGCCGGAACATTGCAAAATCTGCGGCGAACCGATACCGCCCGCGGCGAGAATAATTTCGCCCCCGGCGCGCGCCGTTTGGATTTTGCCGTCCGCCGTTTGGTATTCCGCCGCCGCCGCCCGCCCGTTTTCCACCACCACGCGGCGGACATGCGCTTTTGCCGCCACGGTCAAATTTTGGCGATGCAAAACCGGGCGCAAAAAAGCGTCCGCCATCGTCTGCCGCATGCCGTTTTTTTGGTTGACTTGAAAATATCCCGCCCCAAAATTATCCCCCGTATTAAAATCTTCGCTGCGCGGAATGCCGCAAGCGGCGGCGGAATCCAAAAACGCCTCCAATACCGCCCAATCGCTAATCACGCCCTGCACCGCCATTTCGCCGTCTTGTCCGTGATATTCCCCGCCCAAAACGGCGTTATTTTCGTGGCGGATAAACAGCGGCAAAACATCCCGCCAGCCCCAACCGGCGCAACCGTCCGCCGCCCAGCGGTCGTAATCTTGCGCTTGTCCGCGCATATAAATCATCCCATTAATCGCCGAAGAGCCGCCCAAAGTTTTGCCGCGCGGATAATTCAGCCGTTTGCCAAAACGCGGGTTGTCTTCCAGCGTATAACACCAATCGGTTTTCGGATTTCCCATCGTCCGGAGGTATCCGGCGGGGATTTTGATAAAAATATTACCGCGCCCGCTGCCGCCCGCTTCCAGCAGCAAGACGCGCCGTTTGCCGCCGGAAAGCCGGTTGGCGAGCAAACAGCCCGCGCTGCCGCCGCCGATAATAATATAATCATATTCGCCCGCAACCGCGCCGTTTTCCAAAATATCGCCTCCGCCGCCGTCCGCGAAAACATCCAATTCCATGCCCGCAAATCCGGCGTAAAAAAATTAAATCACACGGCAAAGCCGCCCCCGCGATTCTACCATTTAACCGCCCGCGCGGTTTTTTTTGTCGCGCGCCAAAGCGGGAAAAAGGACGGCGGAAAAAGGACGGATTCCCGCCCCACCGCCCGCCTCTGATTTTAATCGGGGGCGAGATGGTTTGTCCGTATTTTCGTCATTCCTGCGTAGGCAGGAATCCCGTGTCGTTAATTTTTGCCGTGAGGCAAAACCGGGCGAAGGCGAAAATCTAAACGCCGCAAACGACACGGGATTCCTGCTTTCGCAGGAATGACGGGGGAAAGGAAACTTAAACGGCTGGCGGGTTGCGTTTTCTTTTGGCGTTTGCGCCGCAGGTTTCCGCTTTGCGGAAAGAAATGGATTCCTGCTTTCGCAGGAATGACATGGTTTTGAGGAATAGTTTTTGCGGCTGGCGAGTTGCGGGGAATTTGGGCGGCTGGCGGGTTGCGGCGGCTTTTGGCGTTTGCGGCGAAATTGTCGCATGCCGTCCGCCGCTCAATTCTTTTCTCCCCGCCGTCATTCCTGCGAAAGCAGGAATCCCGTGTCGTTAATTTTTGCCGTTAGGCAAAACTGGGCGAAGGCGAAAATCTAAACGCCGCAAACGACACGGGATTCCTGCTTTCGCAGGAATGACGGGGGAAAGGAAACTTAAACGGCTGGCGGGTTGCGTTTTCTTTTGGCGTTTGCGTCGCAGGTTTCCGCTTTGCGGAAAGAAATGGATTCCTGCTTTCGCAGGAATGACATGGTTTTGGGAGAATGGTTTTTGCGGTTGGCGGGTTGCGGGGAATTTGGGCGGCTGGCGGGCAAGTTGCGGGGTTGATTTTTTGGGGGGTTGGGGTATAATCGGGTTTTGTTTGAATTTTAGAGGTAGGTTTTTATGCGGCTTCGTCCCCTCCTTGCGCAAAGTTTTGGTGCTGTTTTTATGACTTGCGCTTTTCGGCGTTTGGCTGGTTGGGTTGCGGTTTGCTGTCTTGCGGCGGCGGCTATTTTTCCCGCGCAAGACGCCTCTGCTTACGGGGCGATTGCC
>JBPCWY010000181.1:0-2783 GCA_051009035.1 Gammaproteobacteria bacterium | reverse complement strand
ACAAGGGACCGATGGAGAGCGCGCTGCTGCCCATGATCAACGGGTTGGCAGCGTTCTCGCGAGGTCTGAATCCCGCGGTAGGGGACAGGCAGAGAGAGAAGGAGTATATGGTGGCGGCACAGGAGATGATCGAGGGCATGGGAGCCATATCGGGCGTTCCGTACTACATCACCCGGTTCTTCAGTGAGTCGGTGAGGCCATCCAGAGGCAGAAGACTATGAGCGTAAGCACGACAACCAACAGAGTTCAGTACAACGGCGACGACAGCACGACTGCCTTCACCTTCTCGTTCCCGCTGCCGAGCGACGACACCACCACGCTGGTCGTCAAGCTGGACTCGACGACGCAGACGATCACCACCCACTACACCGTCTCGGCCACCAACAACGACTACTCCTCTGGCGGCACGGTGACGATGGTCACGGCCCCTGCAACTGGAGAGGTTCTGACCATCGTCCGAGACGTGGCCGACACGCAGGCGACGGACTTCCAACGCGGTGGCGAGATCGACAACGAGACCCTGGAAGACACCTTGGACAAGCTCACCATGCAGTACCAGGAGCTGAAGGAGACCGTCGACCGCTGCATCAAGTTCCCGATCGAGGACTCGTCGGCGCTCAACACCGAGATGCCGGTAGCAGCCACGCGGGCGAGCGACGGTGTGCTGTTCGATGCCAGCGGGAACGCAGGCTCAGGCGGCGTCAGCGCCTCGGTGCTTTCGAGTTTCATGCAGACGGTAGCTGACGACGCTGATGCGGCAGCCGTGATGCGAACGATCATGGCTGAGCAGTCCGAGGTGCTGCACCTGGAGGGGGCGGCGAATCAGGACGAGACAGTTCGTTTCGCGAGTGACGCTTCGTTGCTATGGGATGAATCGGAAGACAGGTTCATCCTCGACAAGGTGCTTATCGCCAGGTCGGGGGTTCAGACCGTAACGTCGGCGGACGCGACGATCACCGACACTTCGCAACGCGCGGTTGCGGTCACTACTGGGGGCACAGACCGGACCATCACTCTTCCGACTGCGTCCGCCAATATAGGGAGCCCGATCACGGTGATTGTGGCAGATGACGCGGCTGGCGATGTCATCATCGATGGCGAGGGTGCTGAGACCATCAACGGCGTTGCCTCTTTCCGTCTCTATGGGCAGTACCAGTATGCGCGCATGGTCTCCGTTGGAAGCAGCTGGATCCTGCTAAACCAACTTCAACTCACGTTGGAGATTGGCGACTGGGACATGGACGCCACTCAATCGGTCACGATCGCTCACAGCCTGAGCGACATAACGGGTATCAGACATATGGCGGTAACCATCAGAAACGACGCGGATCAAGCATATTATGCCGGACCTACCGGGCCAGGTGCTGCCTCTCCAGCAGATCCTGGGGTGTGGGGATCCGTAGATACCACGAACATTCAGTTATTTAGGTTTACTGGTGGGGTTTTTGACGGTGTTGGGTTCGACTCGACGTCTTACAATCGCGGCTGGGTGACCCTGACGTACGTTCCGACGTAGCGAGCACTGAGGCAAATTTGGTAGCGGAATCTAAGACATTTAGTCGGCGTTTCTAAGGAATATCTGATGGACTCACAGCACAAGCCACCCGAACGTAAAGGGGTAATGTTGGCATGGAGATGGCTCGAGGCGGTTGGAGCGGCGGCTGCAGTGCTCGCCGTGCTGTTGGTTGTCACGTCCACCAATGCGTCAAACACCAAGGAGCGCATGGACTCGATACGGATCAGGCAGAACAACCTGGAGGCTGTGCAGAGGACGCTTATCGGTCGCGCCGAGAGGTTCGACGCCTTACAGCAGACGGTTCTGCGTAGGCTGGAAGGCATAGACGATAAGCTGGATACGCTCAGAGATAGGCTGTAGAGGAGGCTAACATGGCTACTACGACATCAGGGAAAGCGGCGGGAGGTGGCGCAAAAGCCATGAAACCAGACTTCAAACAAGTGGCGCGATGGATTCTTGGCGGCATGATTGTGCTGCTGTTTGCGATCGCCACGATCATCGTTTTGATCAAGGGCGAGATACAGTTCATCAACCTCATCCTTGGCGCTTTGATAGGCTCTACTGCGTCCATCGTGGGCTATTACTTCGGCTCATCAGAGGAGAAATAAGGGAATGACTCGCGACACAGAGCGCCGTCTGATCGGCATATCCGGCGTTGTCGCGCTCGCTCTCCTTGTCGTTGTCGTTGTCGAGCTCGCGGCTATTGGCGTGCCTTCACATATGTTCGTGGTAATGGCGTTCCTGGCCCTTAGCGTCCTCGCTACCATGTGGAAACTGGTGGAGCGAGATCAACGGTACTATGCGGAGCGAGAGCAGCAAGCCTTTCTGGCGGGGCAACGGCAGGGCAAGCGCATGGGAGGGCCGAAAGAGAAGGTGATCAAGTTCCCGAAGATCGACAAGGAAAGGCAGAAGCAAGGGCCGGCTGGGCTCTATGAAGGCTCGCCCTTGGGGCCACGGCTGTGAAGCTCTGGATGCTGTCTGGCCTGATGGTCTGGGCGAGCTGCCCGCTGTGGTCGCAGCAGGTGACGGTATTCGAGGAGTGCACTCCGACCGTGGCGTGGGATGCCTCGACGATCTCGGGCTTTGCAGTGCCTGCCGGCGAGGTTGAGTACGACGTGTTGTACTGGGACTACTCGGCGCCTACACCGAAGACCGAAGTTCTGGCCACCACGACTGCCACGGAGCATAAGCTGGCGGTGCCGTTGGGATCGACCTGGGCGCTCGGGGTCATTGCCCGTCGGGTCAGCAACGGCATGGAGTCGAGTGA
>JBPCWY010000180.1:0-9719 GCA_051009035.1 Gammaproteobacteria bacterium | reverse complement strand
CGGCGGCGCGCAGGCGCGATTGAATTTCGCCGCGGTTTTCGTTGCCGCAAAGCCCGATAGAGACGGCGTCCGCGGGCGTTTCGCCGGTATAGTGCGCCGCCGCTTCCAGCAGGGCGTCGCCGTGCCGCTGCTGGGTTAACAGGATAATCGCGGGCGGCGGCATAACGGATATTTTACGCGGTTTTGCGGCATTTCGGTTATAATTGTAGCATTGTTTTTCGGTAAAAAATAATGAAAATTGAAATTGGCGGCTTTCGGTTTAACGCGGTTTTTAAAAGCATAAGCGCGGATTGTCCGCCAAAGAACCGCTGCCTTTGCGAGAATATAGAGTGATTTCGTTGGGTAGGAGATGGATTATGCGGGCGTATTAAGCGGACGCCCGCAATGCGGGCAAACCGTTGCCAAACGCGAAACGGCTTGCTCGCAGTCGGGGCATACAGTCAATTTAGTTTCCTTTGGCGTTGGTGACCTTATGTGCTTCCAGCAATATCCGCAGAATTTTGCCGATTTAGGGATGTCTTTTTGACAATTAGGGCATGGCAATACCTCTGAATACCCCATAGAGGGATGCGCAGAGAATTTTTTGGGGGCAGGGGATTGTTTCTGCTGAATAGTTGAAGACGCGCAAGCCCAAGCCAAGGCAATTATCCAGCCGAGAAAAGTCCAACCTAAAAACAAATTAATGACAAATATGCCGCCTATTTGTTTTTTATTCCACCCGATTATAGTCGGAAGAAAATAAATTATCAGGAGCAATAGTAATAAAAATCCTTCCATGGTTTTACCAAGTAACCGCGCCTTTGCTTGCGCTGCCGACGAGTTTGGCGTATTTTTCCTGCACGCCGATTAATTCGCGGGCGGGGGGATTCCAATTTGCGCGGCGTTGCGCCAATTCTTCATCGCCGACATGCAAAGTTAAGGCGCGCGAATCGGCGTCTATGGTGATGGAATCGCCTTCATGCACCAGCGCGATGTTTCCGCCCGCCGCCGCTTCGGGGGCGACATGTCCTACGACTAATCCGTAAGTGCCGCCCGAAAAACGCCCGTCCGTTATTAAACCGACTTTGTCGCCGAGACCTTGTCCGATAATCGCCGCCGTGGGGGCGAGCATTTCGCGCATGCCGGGGCCGCCTTTCGGGCCTTCCCAGCGGATGACTAAAACATCGCCCGCGTTAATTTTGCCGCTCAAAATCGTCTCCAACGCCGCTTCTTCCGAATCAAAAACGCGCGCGGGACCGGTGTGCAGGCGGTTTTGCACGCCCGATATTTTCGCCACGCTTCCTTCTTCCGCCAAGTTGCCGTATAACACCGCCAAATGTCCGTCCGCATACAACGGGTTTTCCAGCGGGCGGATGACTTCCTGTCCGGCGGGGGGCGCATCGGGGACATCGGCGAGCGTTTCTTGCAATGTTTTGCCGCTGATTGTGATGCAGCCGCCGTGCAATAATCCGCCGTTTAGCAAAATTTTCATGACTTGCGGGATGCCTCCAGCGCGGTGCAAATCCACCGTTACAAAACGGCCGGACGGTTTTAAATCGCAAATCACCGGCGTTTTGGCGCGTATTTTTTCAAAATCATCCAGCGTTAAATTAACTTTCGCTTCGCGCGCAATCGCGAGCAAATGCAAAACGGCGTTTGTTGAACCGCCGACCGCCATCACCGCCGCAATCGCGTTTTCAAACGCTTCTTTCGTCATAATGTCGCGCGGCAAGAGTTGCCGCCGCACCGCTTCTAAAAGCGTTTTTGCGGACTCGGCGGCGCTTTCGGCTTTTTCGGGGTCGGGCGCGGACATCGTGGAAGAATAGGGCAGCGACATGCCGAGCGCCTCAAACGCCGAAGACATGGTGTTGGCGGTGAACATGCCGCCGCAAGAACCCGCGGAAGGGCATGCCTTTTTTTCTATCGCGGTAAAATCTTCGTCCGAAAGTTTGCCCGCCGCGGCTTTGCCGACCGCTTCAAAAACGCTGACGACGGTTAAATCTTCGCCTTTATGGTTGCCCGGTTTAATCGTGCCGCCGTAAATATAAATGCCCGGAATGTTGGCGCGCGCGATTGCCATCATGCCGCCGGGCATGTTTTTGTCGCAGCCGCCGATAACGATAACGCCGTCCATTTGCTGTCCGTTGACGACGGTGTCAATAGAATCGGCGATAACTTCGCGCGAGATGAGGGAGTATTTCATGCCCGGCGTCCCCATGGAAATGCCGTCCGAAATGGTAATCGTGCCGAAAGTTTGGGGCATGCCGCCGGCTTCGCGCGCGGCTTTTTCGGCGGCATCGGCGAGCGTTTGCAGCCCGGCGTTGCAGGGCGTGATGGTGGAATGCGCGTTGGAGATGCCGACCACCGGCTTGTCAAAATCGCCGTCCCCAAACCCGACCGCGCGCAACATGGCGCGGTTAGGCGCGCGCGCCGCGCCTTTGGTGATAATATCGCTGCGTTTTTTCATGGCGTGTTCCTTTGTCGTTTAATGCCAAAATAATGCGGCTATTTTACCAAAATAAACCGCCTGCGCTTCGTTTTTTGCCGTTTTCGCCGTTTTTAATATGCGCGCCGAAATAAATTTCGGCGCGAGGATAAGGCAGGATTGGAAAATGTTTTTAGGGCGGGAGTTTATTTTTTTCGCGGGTAGGCGTAGGCGCAAATTTTGCTGGTTTGCAAACCCGCGCCCGCCAGCGCTTCGCATAATTTGACCGCGCATACTACGCCGTCTATGACCGGGATATTGTATTTTTCCGAGAGGCGCGCGGTTAAATCCGCCATGCCCGCGCATCCTAAAATTACCGCTTCGCATCCGTCTTCGGCAACGGCGCGGGCGGTTTCCGCGCCGATTTTTTCTTCCGCGGCGGCGGCGTCTTCTTCCAACGCCAAAACGGGAATGTCGGCGGCGCGCACTTTTTTGCATAAATGCGTTTTGCCGTATTTGCGCGCCAATTCTTCAATAATCGGCACGGCGCGGGGGAGGGTGGTAATCACCGAAAACGAAGACGCGACAAGCGAGGCGAAATGCATCGCCGCTTCGCACATGCCGACTACCGGCGCGGCGGCGATTTCGCGGCAGGCGGCGAGCCCCGGGTCGTCAAAACACGCAACGGCGATTCCGTCCGCGCCCCATTCTTCGGCTTTTCGCACTTCCGCGAGCAAGCCCGGCAGGCACGCCGCTTCGTCGTAATGCCCTTCTATGGACGGCGGCGAATCGGGCGGGTTGGACGCGCGTATTTCCGTCCCGAGAAAGGCGAATTGTTCCGCCGCGCGCCGCGCTTTTTCGGTCATCGCGGCGGTGGAGTTTGGATTGATTAATGCAATTTTCATGTTTCCCCCAAATATAACCGCCGAATGCGGTCGTCGTTTTGTAAAGTTTTAGAATCGCCTTCAATCGCCACTTCGCCGACGCTGAGCGCGTAGGCGCGGTGCGATATTTTTAACGCCATGCGCGCGTTTTGTTCCACCAGCACGACAGACACTTTGTCTTCGCGATTAATTTGCACGATGGAGCGGGCGATGTTTTGCACGAGCTTCGGCGCGATGCCGAGGGACGGTTCGTCCAGCAGCAAGATTTTCGGACGCGCCATTAACGCCCGCCCGATGACGAGCATTTGCTGTTCGCCGCCGCTCATTGTATTTGCGGACTGGCGAAAGCGTTCTTTGAGGCGCGGAAATTTTTCCAAAACTTTTTCCATGTCGCTTTCGGTTTCGGCTTTGCCGCCGCGCGAAAACGCGCCCATCAATAAATTGTCTTTGACGCTCATATACGGAAAAACGCGCCGTCCTTCCGGGACCATGGAAATTCCGGCGGCGACAATTTGTTCCGGCGTTTTGCCGTCCAGCCGCTCGTTTTGGTAATAAATCGCGCCGGATTGAATCGGGCGCAAACCGGTAATCGCGCGCAACATGGACGATTTGCCCGCGCCGTTTGCGCCGATGAGCGCAATCGTTTCGCCTTCGCGCAGGCGCACCGATACGCCGCGCAGGGCGCGGATTTGCCCGTAGGACAAAAAAATGTTGTCCGCAAAAAGCAGTTCGCCGGCGGGGGAAGATTCCATTTTAAATTCCAATTTCGGCGTCTTCCGCGCCCAAATACGCTTCTATGACTTTGTCGTCCGTTTGGATTTCCTGCGGCGTGCCTTCGGCGATTTTTTCGCCGAAATTTAAAACGACGATGCGGTCGGAAATATTCATCACCGCGCGCATGTCGTGTTCCACCACCAGCAGGGTAACGCCGCGCGCGCGCACTTCGCGCGCCATATCCAGCGCTTTCGTTGTTTCGTCGTGGTTCATGCCGGCGAAGGGTTCGTCCAGCAATAAAATTTGCGGGTTGACCGCCAATCCGATGGCGATTCCGAGCGCGCGCAAATGCCCGTGCGGGAGGTTTGCGGCGGGTTCGTTTTTGACTTCGGACAAGCGCAAAAATTCCAAAATTTCGTCCGCCGATTTGGCGAATGATTTTTCGTCTTCCGCCGCGGTTTTGGAATTGATAAAAAAGCCGAACAAACCGGCGCGCGAACGCAAGTGGTGGGCGATAATGACATTGTCGCGCGCGCTCATCCCGCGAAAAATTGTCGTCTCTTGAAAAGTGCGGACGATTCCCCAATTTGCCGCGACATCCGGCGAAAGCCCCGAAACGCGCTTGCCGCGCAGCAAAACTTCGCCGCGGGTGGGGCGCAAAAAAGAAGAAATTAATTTAAACAATGTGGATTTGCCCGCGCCGTTGGGACCGATGACGGATAAAATTTCGTTTTCGCGGACGGCGAAACTGACATTATTTACCGCGGTCAACCCGCCGAATTTGCGGGTGATATTTTTGATTTCCAAAAACGCCGAAGCGGCGGCGGTATTCATGCGCGCGGGCTTTTGGCGAAAAAGTTTTGCGGGCGAATGCTTAACAATCCATTCGGCAAAAACAGCATCATTGAAATCAACGCCGTAGAATAAATTAATAATTGATATTCGCCCGTCTTAAACAAAAAATCCCATCCCAAATATAAAACGAGGGTTCCCAGCATCGGACCGAAAACATAATTTAATCCGCCGGTAAAACAATACAGCATGAAGTTTACCGATTCTTGAATTTGGAATGTCGCCGGATAAACCGACTGCACAATCGCGGCGAATACCGCGCCGCCGATGCCGCCCAAAAAAGACGATACCGCATATGCCAAAAGCCGCAGCCGCGAGACATTGACCCCGATGGAGGCGGCGAGTTCTTCGTTTTGCTGCAGCGAGCGGCATAAAAAACCGAGGCGCGAATTGACCAGCCGCCACATGCCCGCAAAACATAAAATCATTAATACCGCCGCAAGATAATAAAAACCGAGGCGCAAGTTTTCTAATTCGGCAAAATCCGGAATCAGCGTCAAACCAAACAAAGATAATTCGCCCGGCGGCGGAATATTTGTAATGCCGGAAGGCCCGTTGGTAATCGGCGTCGCCTGCGCCAACAGGCGCGCGACTTCGGTTAAGGTGAGCGTGACCATGGCGAAATATACGCCGCGCAAACGCAAAATTGGCAAGCCGATAAACGCGCTGGCGGCGGCGCAAAACAAACCCGCCAGCGGCAGGGTGTACCAAAACAGCATGTCGTATTTCACCACCAGCACCGCCGAAACATAACCGCCGAGCAGGGCGTAAGCGCCTTGTCCGATATTAATCCGCCCGATGTAAAAAGTAAGCCATACGCCGGAACTAATTACCGAATACAAGGCGACCGAAGTTAATGCGCTCATGATATCGCCGCGTCCCGCCGCCGTTAAAAGCCATGGCACGGCAACCAATACCAGCAACAAAAAAATACCGACCCCGAAAGCGGCGGGGCGCGATGCGGGCGGGATTGCCAATTTTTGCAAAATAGAATTGGCGGCATCGGCATCGTTGGCGGCGGGGCGCGTCATGCAATTAACCCCAGGGTTTTCCCATCAACCCCTGCGGGCGGATGCTGAGAAATACCATGAGCGAGGCGAAGATTACCAAATAAGTAATGTCGCCGTAGACGCGCAAAGTCGCCAGCCCGACCGATTCCGTCATGCCGAGAATGAATCCTCCCGCAATCGCGCCCGGCACGACTCCCGCCCCGCCAATCATGACCATCAAAAACGCCTTGATGGAAATCGCCCCGCCGATGCCGGAGCTGACGCCGGTGACCGCCGCCAGCAATCCTCCGGCAACGCCCGCCAACATCGCGCCAATGGCAAAACCGAGCATGGAATAGCGGTCTACATCCACGCCCATTAATTGCGCCGCAACGCGGTCTTGCGCCAGCGCCCGCATCGCGCGGCCGGGGCGGGTGGTTTGCATGAAAAGAATAAATCCGGAAATCATTAACGCGGTGCAAATGCCGATAATGATTTTATCGTTTGGCATGACTACGATGTAATCGCCCAAGATTTGCACGCCGTCCATAATTTTCGGCACGCCCCGTTGTTTTTGCCCGAAGACGAGCAAAATTACCGCGTCCAAAAAAAACGCCAAACCCGCCGCCAGCAACATTGAACTTTCTTCGCGCACGCTTCTTTTGAGGACGGGGCGGAATAAAAATTTTTCCGCCAGCGCGCCGATTGCAAAAAGCGTAACCGCCGAGGCGGCGAGACCCAGCACGAAGGGGAGTTTTAGCGCGCCGTAAACGAGGTAAGTGGCGTAGCCGCCCAGCACATACATTTGCCCGTGCGCGAAATTAAGCACATTCATCAACGCAAAAATCAGCGTCAAGCCGAGGGCAATCAGGGCGTATTGCGCGCCCAAATATAATCCGTTAACGACAACTTGCTCCATAGCGCGATTATAACGGAAGGCGGCATGCCGCCCAAACGCCTTTAATTTTTCCCTTTCCGGGATTGGCGGATTTGGGCGGTAAAATTGCGGTAGAGGGTTTCCGAAAGCCGGTTAAAATCCGGCATATTCCGCGCCGCCGATTGATTGATCCGCGCGAGCGCGCCTTGTCCGAGAGCCGCTTCCAATGCGGATGCATATTCGGGGATTTCGCCCCAATCGCCCACGGTGCGCTCCGTTATTTCAACATGAAATTGCACCGATACCGCGCAATCGCCCCAGCCCATTGCATTCACCCCGCAAGCCGGGGACGCCGCGAGAATTTCCGCGTCCGCCGGAGTTTGCAATACTTCCGCGGAATGCCATTGCAGCGTCTCAAAATGCGGCGGACAATCTTTAAAAAACCAGTGCACTTTTCCGGCGGCGGTTAAACTTACCGGCATAACGCCTATTTCCGGCTGCGCCGCGGGCCCGGTTTTTCCGCCGAGGGCTTCCGCCAATAATTGATGCCCGAGGCAAAATCCGAGATACGGTTTTCCCGCCCGAACCCAGCGTTCAATCGCCGCAATTTCACCGGCAAGCCACGGGTGTTCTTTTGTTTGCCAAACATCCATCGGACCGCCCATGACTAACATCACGTCATAACCGGCAAAATCGGGAATGGATTCGCCCTCGTCCAATTCTACGGCGTCCCATGTCGTCCCGCCGCTTTTCATCAAATCCCGGAAGATGCCCGGATGCTCGCATTCAATGTGTTGCAGGACTAAAAAATGCATGGCTTAATACGGGCGGAAATTGGAAATTGCGATTGGAAATTGCGGCGCGAAAAAAACAAAGCCCGGCGCAAACCGGGCTTTGCCATACTTTTCGCCGCGGGCGAAATTAATCTACCTTGGTGACAAACAGCGTTTGGAATTCGCCGCCGCGGAATTCGTTGACGACCATCGGGACGCCGACTTGCCGTTTTTGCCCGAAGGAAAAACTGCCGACAAATTCCAGCTTTTCATCGCCTTTCAAAAACGGATTCGGCACGGAAAGCGTATCCATCGTTTTTTGGAAAGATTTCACATCGTCCAGCCCCTTCGGGTTGGCTTTCAGCGTTTCCAAAATGTATTCCATGGCATATACTTTCGTGTTGGATTCGTCGTCGTATTGTCCGTGGTCTTCGGTGTAGCGGCGGATAAATTCTTCCATTTTCGCCGAGCGAATCTCCGGCGTGGAAGCGCCCCCGACCGAAATAAAGCCGTCCGCAAGGTCGCCCGCGCCTTCCTGCAATTGTTTCGCGTCCTGCGCGGTTTCGGTGGACATGAAACCGGCATAACCGAGCTCCCGCGCGGCGCGGATAATCAGCGGCGCCGTGCCGCCGGCTACGCCGGAAAGCACCAGCAAATCCGGTTTTTCGCGGACAATCGGAGTGACTACGGGAGTGAAATCGCGGGTGTCGCTTTGGTAGGCGTCTTCGGCGACGACTTCCAAACCAAGCGCTTTCGCCGCTTCAACGCCCCCGGCGCGCTGGCTCAACGCGTCCGATTCGTTTGCCGCCAAAAAGGCGATGGTTTTAACGCCCTTGTTTTCTTTCAGATATTTGTAAATTGCCGGACCGGATTGGTAATTGGCAATCATCCCCAAAACGGCGTTGGACGCCGGCTGGGTATACAATTCTTTCGGAAAAGCGTAGGGGAAATACATCACGCCGTCTTTTTCCGCCACCGGGCGCACTGCGGCGGCGGTGGGGTCGGTATTCGGCCCGATAACATAGCGGATGCCTTCCTGCACCATTTTTTCCATGCCTTCTTTGGCGCGGGTGGTGTTGTCCTGCGTATCCCACTTGACGATTTCAATATCGTAGGTATCGCCGCCGATGCTGATTCCGCCTTCTTCGTTAATCCACTTGGCGCGGGTTTCCATGCAACGGACATTGGAAATCCCCCACGCGGCTTTTGGTCCGCTGGTCACGCCGACAAAGCCGATTTTCAGCGTTTTGTCCGCCGCCAAAGCGGGCGGAGCGCAAACCGACAGCGCAACCGCGCCGCCGAGAATTGTTTTAAGAATAGCGTGTTTCATGGGAAAAACCCTCCAAACGGATAAAAGATAACGCCCCCATTATACAATGTTTTTGCCAAATTCTGCAAATTCCGCAAATTTTTTTCGGTATAAAATGTTTTTTTACCGCTCAAAACCCCGCGAAAATCCGCCGCCGGAAGTTTGGAATATGCCCGTTTTTTCTTGTATAAAAGAATAACAAAAGTTTCCGTTATCATTGATATTACGGAATTTTATGATTAATGAAAATCCGCCGATTTTTGGTATTTTCCGCAAACCGCTTAAGTTTCCTCCGTCCCCAAAAATGCCGTCGTTCCGGCGAAAGCCGGAATCCAGCCAGCGGCGAAGCCGCTCCATTGTCGCCGGCGGCAAAAGTTTCCGCTTGGCGGAAAACACTGGATTCCGGTTTTCGCCGGAACGACGGCGGGGGAAGCAGGTTAGAGCGGCTGGCGGGTTGCGGCGGAATTTCCGCAACCGCCAAAAGGCGGCGTTTCCGCCGCCCTTTGGCGTTTGCCGCAAGCCGCATAAATCCCCGCCCCTCCGCCGTCATTCCCGCGAAGGCGGGAATCCAAAATGACGGCTTTGCCTTAAGATTTTGCCAATTCGCCGCAGTTAACGCTTTGGATTCTCGCCTTCGCGGGAATGACGGGCAGGGCGGGAATGACGGCGGGAGGCGGGAATGACGAGTGTGGGGGGTTTTTTAAGAAACCGCGCTTATTTCCATTTAATACTGCAACCGATGCTTGGTTTTTGTCCGTCTGCGGGGACGGGTTTGCCGGCGGTTAATAAATCTATTGCGCGGCGCAAATCTTCGCCGGTGACGGGAATGTTGTTGCCGGGGCGCGCGCCGTCAAATTGCCCGCGGTAGGCGCATTTTAAATCCGCGTCAAACAGGAAAAAATCCGGCGTGCAAGTCG
>JBPCWY010000179.1:0-10301 GCA_051009035.1 Gammaproteobacteria bacterium | reverse complement strand
TGCAGGATTTAATCAACGACAACGGCGGCGAAATGCCGCAAACTTTCGGCGTGCCGGTGGAAGAGATTGCGGAAGGAATCAAACACGGCGTCCGCAAAATAAACATAGACACGGACTGCCGCATGGCAATGACGGGCCAATACCGCAAAATAGCGAAAGAAAACCCGCGCGAATTTGACCCGCGCAAATTCAACATTCCGGCGATGGCGGAAATGGAAAAAGTATGCCGCGCGCGCTTGGAAGCATTCGGCGCGGCGGGCCAAGCGCAAAAAATAACCCCCCGTCCCCCAACCGAAATGGCAAACCGCTATTCGGAAGGCGCGCTGGCGCATTAATAACCGCCCCGCGCATGCTACAATCGTTGCAATCAAATTTTTACCGGAGAAAACACAATGCCCGAACAACTGGCGCGCATTCGCATAGACAACACGCTTGACGCGCTCGGTTGGCGTCTGGATTCTTCCGGCGGCATGCCCGCCAATGTGCGCGTGGAGGGCGATTTTAAATCCCCGTCCGACAAAGCCCTCCTTAAAGGGAAGCGCCCCGATTACATTCTTTACGATGAAGACGGCGAAATTATCGCGCTCGTTGAAGCCAAGGACGATACGAAACCCTCCCGGCAAAAAACCCTTACCGCTGGTTTGGCGCAATGCATGGAATACGCCAAAATGCTGGGACGGGAAAATATCGCATGTTTTTGTTCGGATGGAAATATTACCGTTGCGCTTCATGTATCCGGACGGCGCATGGCTATTAACGGCGAAATCGTGGACGAGCTTCTGCCCCAATACCAAGTCGCGTTGCTGGCGAAATCCCCGGCGCTTGATTTAGGCGCCGAAATTGACAGCATTAATCAATTAATTGAAATTTTTAACCGCAGCGCCGATATTTTGCGAAAAGACGGCGTGGAACTCGGGTTGGATTCGCTCCGGGAATTCTGCCTGATTCTTTTTATTAAAGTTATGTCCGAAAAAAACGAACACCTGCCCGGTTGCGGCTGGTCGGAATTTAAAGAAAAATCGGGGCGGGAATTAATGTCCGCCTATAACAGAATCATTAACGCTTACCGCGAAAAATACCGGGATATTTTCCGCGAAGGAAGCATTAAAAACGCCGGCACGTTGCGGCAGCTCGTTGGACGCATTGACAATATTAATTTTACGCGCTCCTCGCTGGATATTAAAGGAGGCGCTTACGAACATTTTCTGTCCAGATTTCATGCCGGACAAAAAAGCGTTTTGGGTCAGTATTTTACGCCGCGCCACATTACCCGAATGATTGGAAAACTAATGGATTTTCGGGCGGGGCGCACGATTTACGACCCGTTTTGCGGCACTGGCGGCATGTTGATTACATGCTACGCCCTCCTGCGCAACCAGGTTAAAAAGCCCGGGGACATTCGGCGGCTGAACGAAAAAACATTATACGGGCGGGACATCGCGCCCACCGCCGCGCAGTTGGCAAAAATGAACATGGTGTTGCTGGGAGACGGCCACACCAACATCACCCGGGAAGACAGTTTAAGAAATTTTGTCGGCGGAAAATACGACGCCGTCATGACGAATATTCCTTTCGGGCTCTCTCCCGTCGACGCGGAAACCGCCAAATTTTACGAAAGCGAAACAAACGACGCGCATGAAATTTGCTTGCGTCATTGCCTGTTTGCGCTTAAAAACGGCGGGCGCGCGGCGGTTATTGTTCCCGAAACTTTGGCGTATCTTGAACAATACCGGGGACTGCGCGATTTTATAAAAGAAAACGCCAAAATTAAAGCCGTCATCCGCCTTCCCCGCGAAACCTTTAAACCGCATACCACCGCCCGGACATGCGTTGTATTGCTGGAAAGCGCATGGGCGGCAAAAACATCAAGTTTTGTCTTTATTGACATTAAACATGACGGTTTTTCAAGCGGCGCATGGCGCGAACCGGTTGACTCAAACGACATCCCCGAGTTGCTCGCCAACACGGACAACCTTGAAAATCGCTATCCCAAAATCCGGGCGCGGGAATCCTACCGCTGGTTTCCCGACCCTGCAAAGCATGTTTTGAACGGAAAAAAATCATGGGCGTTGTCGGAATTGCTGGATGTTACCGTCCGCAAAACTCTCCTGCGCCCGAATGTTTTGTACATGGAGCCGCTTATTAACTCCAAAAATAACAGCGTTGCATGCCGCGGCGAACCGCGCCTGGGCAGAAATATCAAAGCCGAAAGCAAAGTTATCGCCGAACCCGGCGATTTAATTATTTCCACTTTGCATACGCAAAGCAGAAACGGAATGTTTGCCGTCAGCAACGGGCAATACGCATGCACCAGCCAAATTGTCGCAAAAATCAAAACAGATATTGTAAGCGCGGAATACTTATGTTTAATGTTGCGCAAAGTTCTCCCCACCCTTGAGGCGCGAGATTTGGTCGGGCGCGAAACTTACAAGCCCGCGGAAATTCTTTCCTTGCGCATCCCAAAGCCGGAATGCTTGCCGAACGGAGTCGTAAACAAAATCATTCGCCTGAACAAACAACGCCGCGAAATTGAAAACGAACTCGCCGAAATTGAACGCAAACTTTCGTTTTAACCCTGCCGCGCAAAATACATTCCGCACCGCGCGGCTTGCCCCGCGCCGGACAAATTTTCTTGCAAAACAAAACGGCGGCGCGCAATTTGGCGTAAAATAACGGCATGGCTGAAACTTTTACCGCCGCCTGCGTGCAGATGAATTCGGGGGACGATGTCGCGCGCAATTTGGCGCGCGCCGGGGAATTGCTCGCGCGCGCGGCGGGCGAAGGCGCGGCGCTTGCCGCGTTGCCCGAATATTTTGCGCTGATTTCCGCCGATGAAACCCGAAAACTCGCCGCCGCCGAACAGGACGGCGCGGGACCGATTCAAGATTTTTTGTCCGCCGCCGCGGCGCGGCATAAAATTTATTTGGCGGGCGGCGCACTGCCGATTGCCGCGGAAAACGGGCGCGTCCGCTCCGCCTGCCCGCTTTATGCGCCAAGCGGCGAAAGAATCGCGCGCTACGACAAAATTCATTTGTTTCGTTTTTTGGGGCGCGAATGTACGGCGGACGAAACCGGCACCGTCGCCGCCGGCGATGCGCCCGTTTGCGCGCAAACGCCGCTCGGCAAAATCGGGCTGGCGGTTTGTTATGATTTGCGTTTTCCGGAATTGTTCCGCGCTATGGACGCGCCCGACATAATTATCGCGCCGTCCGCATTCACGCGCGAAACCGGCGCGGCGCATTGGGAGCTTTTGTTGCGCGCGCGCGCCGTGGAAAATTTGGCGCACATTATCGCCCCGGCGCAGGCGGGCGAACACCCCGGCGGGCGCAAAACTTTCGGCAATAGTTTAATCGCGGACGGCTGGGGGCGAATCCTCGCCGCCGCAAACACGGACGGAGACGAAGTTATCTTCGCCGAAATTAACGGCGCGGAACGCGAAGAAATGCGCCGCCGGCTTCCCGCGCTTTCGCACCGAAAAATCGCGCCATGAACTGCAAAAAACTTTTCGCCCCGCGCGGATATAAACGGCTTGCGTTTGGCGGCGGTTTTGGATTCGGTTTCGGTTTCGGCGTTGCGCGTTATAAAACCGCAAACGGCGGCGCATTCGTCCGCGCGCATGCGGGCGCCATTTTTTAATTAAACAACCACGGAAAAAAACATGACTCAATACAACGAAACGGTTCAACAAGCCGCGCGCGAACTTCTTGCGCCGGCGGATTTGGATTTGGAAAAAACGCAGGCGCAATTTATGCGCGATGCAAACGGGCTGGACTGGGCCGACATGTATTTTCAGCGGTGCGTCCGCGAAAGCTGGCAGCTGGAAGACGGCGCGGTCAAAACCGCCGCCTTCAGCGACGAAAGCGGCGTGGGGTTGCGCGCGCTGCGCGGCGAAACGACCGCGTTTGCCGGCAGCGATATTATTTCGCCCGCCATGTTTTCCGATTTTCAACAAACGGCGCGCACCGCCAAAACATACGGCGGCAAAACCGCGATGGGTAAAATCGCGCCGCCGCGCGCCGCCCCGCCCCGTTTTACCGCGCGCAATCCCGCCGCCGCGGGCAATGACGCGGCGCAAATTGCATTGTTAAAACTGGCGGACAACATCGCGCGCGCCGCCGATTCGCGGGTGGAAAATGTCATCGCTTCCGCCGCCGCGGGTTACGACATCGCGCTGGTTTTCCGCGCGGACGGAATCGTCGCCGCCGACATCCGCCCGATGGTGCGGCTTTCCGTCTCGGCGATTATTCGCGCCAACGGCAAACGCGAAACCGGATACGGCGGCGGCGGCGCGCGCGCCGATTTTTCTTATTTTAGCGAAGACATCGTCCGCCGCATCGCCGCGGATGCGGTGGAAGAAGCGGCGCAAAAATTAGAAGCCAAACCCGCCCCCGCCGGCGTCATGCCCGTTGTGCTGGGCGGCGGCTGGGCGGGAATCATCCTGCACGAAGCGGTGGGGCATGGTTTGGAAGGCGATTTTAACCGCAAAAAACAATCGGCGTTTGCCGGGCGCATCGGCGAAAAAGTCGCGGCGGACGATGTCAGCGTGATAGACGCCGGGGATATTGACGGGCGGCGCGGTTCGCTTTCGTGCGACGACGAAGGCACGCCAACCCGGGCGACTACGCTGATTGAAAACGGAATCCTGCGCGGTTATATGCAGGACATCGCCAACGCCCGGTTAATGAAAACCGCGGCAACCGGAAACGGGCGGCGCGAATCTTACGCGCATCCGCCCATGCCGCGCATGACCAACACTTTTATGCCCGCCGGAAAATACGCGCCCGAAGAAATTATCGCCTCGGTGGAACGCGGTTTATACGCGGAAAATTTTAGCGGCGGCGAAGTTGACATCACCAACGGCAATTTTGTTTTTGCGGCAAGCCGCGCGCGCCTGATAGAAAAAGGCAAACTCGGCGCAACGGTCAAAGGCGCGACTATTATCGGCAACGGCCCCGCGATTATGCCGCTCGTTTCCATGGTGGGGCGGGATTTTTCGCTGGACCCGGGAATCGGCACCTGCGGCAAAAACGGGCAATGGGTGCCGGTGGGGGTCGGACAGCCGACCATTAAAGTAGACGAATTAAATGTCGGCGGCGAAGGCGGCTAATCTTCCGCCCGCGCCGCGCACCGAAGGAATTAAATACGCCGGCTCCAAACTTAAATTACTGCCGCATATTTTGCGGCTGGTTAAACAAACCGGCGCAAAAACCGTGTTTGACGGATTTTGCGGCACGACCCGCGTCTCGCAAGCGCTGGCAAAAAGCGGCTGCCATGTTTTCGCCAACGATATTGCGGTATGGTCGGAAGTTTTCGCCGAGTGTTATTTGCGCGCGCAACAACCGCCGGAATATTACCGCCCGCTTTTTGCGGAACTAAACGCCGCGCCGCCGGTTGACGGATGGTTTACCGAACACTACGGCGGCGAAGCAAACGGCGGATGCGCCGCGGGCGCGGACGGACTCAAAAAACCATGGCAAAAACACAACACGCGCAAACTGGACGGCGTCCGCATCGCCATAGAAAAACTTTCGTTAAACAAAACCGACAAAGCCGTGGCATTGGCGGGGCTTATGCTCGCGCTGGATAAAGTTGATTCCACGCTCGGGCATTTCGCTTCTTACCTGCGCGAATGGCCGCCGCGCGCTTACAAACCGCTCGCGCTCAAGCCGCCGCAAACTTTTAACTGCGGCGGGCGGCATAAAATTTTTTGCGGCGATGTATTCGCCGCGCTGCCAAAAGCGCGCGCCGACCTTGCATATTACGACCCGCCCTACGGTTCCTGCAACGAAAAAATGCCCCCGTCCCGCGTGCGCTACGCGGCTTACTACCACATTTGGAAAACCGTTTGCCTGTTTGATTCGCCGCAAACTTTCGGCAAAGCAAAACGCCGCGCCGACACATCGGATACCGCCTGCGCTTCGCCGTTTGAAGAGTTTCGCAAAGACGGCGGCGGGCGTTATATCGCCGCGCGCGCGCTGGAAAAACTAATCGGCGAAACGCGCGCGCGCTGGATTTTGCTTTCCTATTCTTCCGGCGGGCGCGCCACGGCGGAAGAATTGCGCGAGATACTCAAGCGCGCCGGACGCCTGCGCGAAGCGGTGGAAATAGATTACAAAATGAATGTGATGGCGGGAATGAAATGGACGGACGAATGGTCGCGCAACGCCGCCAAACCCAACCGCGAATTTTTATTCTTAATTGAAAAATAAACGCGGCGCATTAACCGGCGGCGTCTTTTGCCGGGCATTTAATTTTATAAAAATGCAAACGCCGCGAATACGCATCGCTGGTTTTGTATTCTTCCACATCCCCGCCGCCGCCAAAAAACGGATATACGAGCGACAATTCCACCGCCCCGTTTTCAGCGCAGTTAATTTTTCGCAACACGCCGCGATGCCGCGAATAAGCGATGATTTGGAAAACATCTTCCTGCTCCGGTTGTTGTTTATTAATTAAATTGTCTTTATATTTGGCGTCAATGATTTGCGGCGTTTCGCCTTCCGCGCTTGGAATATAAAAATCGGGGCGCACGCGGCGAACAAAGTCGTCCGCGCCGCTCCCGATATTTTGGCGGTCGTTGTAAAGCGCTTTTAATCCCGGATATGTTTTTAATAATTGCAATTCCGCATAACGCTCAAACAATTCCGCGCTATCTAATGCAAAAGGCGGCGTTTTAGCATGTTGCGGGATTTCTTCATGCGGATTAAATCCCAATTGCAACAAAACGATTTTCGCCAATTCCAGCGGCGCGCGGTAAAACGCAAATGCGCCCCGTTTGCGGGCGGCGGCAAAATCGGCGCGTTTAACCGGCGCAACCGAAACGCCCTGCAACGCCGCGCGGCTTGCGCGAATCCATTGCCGCATAATTGCATTATTTTTTTCGCCAATACAAGACGATGAAACAAAACGCGCCGCCCGCTCCAAAGCGGCGCGCAAAATGCGATTTTCCAAAATATCATCGGATACCGATTGATATTCGCAAAAAACGCGATCGGGACGGCAACGGGTTATATTTCGCCGCAAGTTTTCATTAATTAAAATCTTGCCTTTAACTTTGCCGGTAAAATTTTCCCGCGCGCGCAAAAAATGCCGCCGCAAATGGCGGCGGCAAAGTTCGTTTAATTCCCGCAAATAAGCCGCCGCCGCCAATTCCAAAAAATCGGGAGATTTCGGAATGGGTATTAATTCTTCGTCCGCCCAAAAACGCAAACATTTTCCCAAACGCGCGCCAATAACCGGATGCGCCGCGCATTCCGCAAACATCCGAATATAATTCATTTCCGAAAATTTAGAATCAACCCGCAAAACAGCGCGGCTTTCACCTCCGCCAATCCAAACCAGCCCGATAAAATTGCCGGGCGCGTAGCCGCCCTTACTCTCATGCAAACCAAGCATGCGCTTGTTTTGCCGACTCAACGGCGTCCTTCCCAAATATTCTTTTATATTCGGGAATGCTGACAAATCAAGCGGCGAATGTTCCTCGGCAGTCGGCAAAAAAATCATTCTTCGGAATCTCCGCCGTTAAGATTAAACGCCGCGCATAAATTATCAAAATCGCTTTTTTCAATGCTTGCGATTCTCGCCTGCCTTGGCGCAGATTTTAATTTAAGGGGATGCTTCTCGGACGGCAAGATTGCCAGCCATTCAACGCCGGCGACATAATCTTGCTGGTCTTCTGTTCCCTCAAACCCTTCGGGATATTTATCGCGGTATGTTTGCCCGTTATCCAGCATGCAACCGGCGAGTAAATCGCCCCGCACCCGAAATTGGTTAATATTAACCGTATCATTAGTTATTTTTCCGTAAGCAACAATGCTGTCGCCCGGGCAATAAGCAAAAACAATATCGTTTTTCTTAAGGGCTTCCATCTCCGTTCTATAATGGCGCTGCCCTCCCGCCACGACAAGACCGAGGCGGTGGCAATCCTCCCAAACACAATGGCCGGGGTCAATATTAACAAGATGATATTGACCGATAGTATAACCGTATTCGGACATTTTTTCCTTAAACGCATTCCACCGGGGAAGAGACGTTCCGCTCGCTCCCCATTCGCGGCTAATTAAAACTTCATCGCCGTTTTTCAACTGGACAGTTTCTGGAAAATAATTATCCTTATGCTGTTCTGCTACTCCCGATGACAACGCCACTCTTTTTGCCGACTGCCCCAAATCCAAAGAGGACAACTTGGCAGACAATTCAGCCCCGCTTTTATTAGGATATCGCCCAATAAAATCTTTAATGACTGCAAGCGCAATCCGCCCCAAGATATGGCCCACTTGCCGGCGGCCACCCTTTTCCCAATAATAAAATTTTTCTCTTTTTTGAGTGTCGCCGTCCAATAAACCGCCCTCTTGCGGTTCATCGGCTAACAATTTTTTTACGTCATTTTCAATTTCATCAATAACCATTTTCGCGTCATGTTGCAAAACGCCGTCCTTGACATATTCCCGCAAAATGGGAATAACTTGGTAAATTATTTTGTTGGCAAGCGTCGCGCCCTCCGCCATAAAATAACTATGACCGATGCGCACATCAGCGGCGTCAAAATCCGCCGAGATATGCCCGTTAAAAATGGCGTCCACGCGGCGGAAAAAATCCTGCGCCGTTGCATTTTTAACTATGCCTTCATTCGGCGGGCATTCTACAAAAGCAAACCGCCGCCGGACGGCGTAATCAATTTGCCCGATAGTGCGGTCGGCTGTATTCATCGTGCCGATGATATACAGATTTTTGGGGATAGTAATATCGCCCAAATACGGCGTTTTCACCGCTTCGCCGCGGTATTCCAAAGCGTATATTAACTCGCCCAAAACCGCCGATACATTCGCGCGATTAATCTCGTCAATGATTAACGCGTAATCATTTTTGCGGTTATTCTGGGCGCGTTCGCATATTTTACCAAAAGTGCGGTTTTCCGTTTCATAGAAAACTTTGTTATCCTTTGTATTAACTTGGACTCCGCGCACAAAATCCTCGTAATTATAAGACGGATGAAACTGCACAATATCCCAATACCCTTTTTGTTGTAATTCCGCCAACGGCTTTTTATGCTCGCGAAGCAACCCCGCCACTATTTCTTTGGCGGTATGAGTTTTACCCGTCCCCGGAGGTCCGTATAAAACAATTTGATTAAATTGCCGAAGCAATTTTATATTTTCATCTGTCATGTTTTCCTCGCTTTCTGGTTGTTTTTCGGGCGGAGATTTCCCGTCCATAAATTCTTCCATGTTTGTATAATAATAATTGCCGCCGTAAAAACGTTTAATAGCCCGGTCAAGACACTTATCCAAAATGCTTTTTTCCGCTTCATTGCCGGAAAATACCCATTTGTTTTCATCGTCGGACGCAGGATGCCAGCCGCTAATGCAATATACGGATTTAACCCGCATATTGGCGCTAATTATCGCATATTTTAATTGTTCGCGCCGGTATTCGGGAATGCGCCATTCGCCGCGAGCCGCCTCATACAACTCTTCCGGCGGCATGCCGTCCCGATACCTTTGGCGCACGCTAAAAACAACGGCATCCTTGAGAGCAATCATTTTTCCGTCTTTCCCGTATCGTTCAACGGAAAATCCCAATCTTCTCCACATTTGGCGACTATGCTCCCGATCCCATGTTCCATATTGCATCTCCGGATTAGATTTCCACTCATTAGCAAAAGGCGGTTCTTCCGAAAAATCGCCGGCTTCTTTGCGCGCGAAAAGATACGCGAGCCTTGCCGTTTCCTTGGCAAAATACTTTCTGCCGGATTCGTCATCGCGCACGAACCAAATCGCATTGTCCCCCGGGCGCCTATCGTGATACCAAATATCACGGTATTCTTTGTCGTTTTCATAAATCCACTTAAACGCCTGCTCGGCATGCCTGCGTTCAACTTTGCTCCTTTTTTGGGCGAACTCGTCCATTGCAATGTCCTTTCGTTTTGTTATCCCGCAAATATTACCACATTCCCCGCCGAAGTCAACGCCTCGCCCGTTATTCCGCCAGCGTTATCATGTCTTTGGCGGACCAGGAGACGGATACTTTTTCGCCGGTTTGGGGGACGGCGGCGTTGCGGTTTTCGTTTTGCATTACCGCCGTTAATGGCGCGCCATTTTCGGTTTTGAGCGACAATATTGTTTCGCCGCCGTAGTATGAAACGCCGTCTACCGCCGCGCGAAAATTGTTTTCCGCCGGTGTTTGCGGCGCGGCGTTTTCGGGGCGGACGGCAATATATGCCGGGCGGACGGCGACATATTTTGTTTGCGGATTGTCTTCGCAGGCGCGCACTTCGCCCAAACCTTCCGCGCGGTATGCGC
>JBPCWY010000178.1:0-2892 GCA_051009035.1 Gammaproteobacteria bacterium | reverse complement strand
CCGCCGCAAACCCCGACGTTCGTGTGCTGGCGTTTCCCTCACGCGCTCCGCACACCGTTGTACCCGTGCGCATCCGATGGGTCCGCAAGGCTCAGCACAGACGGGTCCGCAAACGCGAGCGCTGATGCCGATGTTTAGTCCTGCTTATATCTCGAAAGAGAAACTAGAAGATACACACTAGTTCTCAAGAGATGGCTGCCCGAAACGATAACAAACCCATGAAGTGCAAGAAAAGACAATGTCTCCAAAGAGCTAGCAACATCATCGAATGTGAATACGTGACGCGTGTCCCAAGAACCAGAAGTCCACCAGTACGTGACTAAACCTAGGATCAGGACCGACGGTAAGAGCAAACTGAAAGTCCGCAGTTGAAGGCGAACTGTCTGATGGGAATTTCGGTCGGGCAGCCTACTTTTTGCTGATGAAAGAACGAAGAATGTCTGGATTGCGAGAGCTATGATTCCAGACACCACGATCACTTGTTGAAGATGATACCTAGCCACACCCAGGAGGACGTCGCGGTCTACGGTAGTTTCCGTATTTTCAAAGTCTCCGAGGGTGCAAAAGAGAGAATCAACACTATTCAAGCAAAACGCACGAATGGCAAGAAACGAAACAAGAAGCACGAAAGAAAGAAGCGCAGCAGTAACCGGTTTTGCAACGAATGACTCTGAGGCTCTTCGGTTGATCATGTTTCATTGCTCATTGTTCGATGTAAGTTTAGTACGTCTATAAACGAACTTGGTGGCCCTCTTCGCATCAATGCGGCAACTCGGATAGCTATCTTCCGAGGGTCAAAGAGAACGTTGGCGGACGCAATTTTCTAATGTCGAAACGCTGATGGCGTCGCAATGACGCGTGTGTTCGAAGATATATGTACGCAGATTTTAGCGTTTCTGTTTCTTTCTCTCGCTCTTGTCAAACTGATCCACAACAAGGATCGAAGTAGGTTGCTGTATCACTCTCTTATCGTTCTCTTGCCGACTCCTCCAAATGTAATGTGGGCGAATAGCTCGAAGATTATGAAGAGGAACCACCAGGTACCAAGGACGTAAAGCACGGCTACTACTGCACTTTCGTAGAATTCTGATCCTGCGGTCCCTTCGAATACCCAATAAGCGAAACCCAACATGAGCAGTTCTTGAACGGTGCGAAGATGCCAGGCAGAATGCACACGATGAAAGGCTGCAGCGGGGCGTCGTAGGATCCAGGGAAGTTCCCGGGGTGGTGAGGTTCCGACAGTATTCTTCTGGTCAGTCCGGACTGTCTTTGCGGAGGCAGTGGGTCCAATGCTCGTGCTAACGACATAAATGATGCTGACTGGAACAAAGACGAAGAACATATAGGCAGCAGACAGAGTTACTGTTGAAACTACATGCATTTGCCGGGGATTCAGTAGATGAAGTGGCTTTGAGTGAAAACAGATAAAGGCCACCCACTCCTGAAGCCGCGGAATATTCGTAGCTAGCTCCTGGTAGTCAATTGGAAACACCCAGGCAAGTCCTGGAAAGAGCACTGTTAACGCGAATGAGAGTTTCTGGAAAACATTCATGAGAGTTTGTTGAGCCTGGTGTAAATGGCGTGTCCGAAATAGGAGGAAGGAGCAATTCCAAGGAACTGGAGGGGATGCCGTGCGTTTGTCGACTTTCGCTCGTGGTCCACATAGATTGGGCGTCAAAGCGGTTCCATCGCACCCAGTCCTACGCCTTGGCAACGAGTTGTGGTGCGTCATTCACATCGCTTTCGCCAAAACCGAATATGAATCCGACTGCACCGGGCCATCCAGATCCTGCTCGGGCAGGTAATTTGAAGAATGTCAGTTGCGTTCATAGATAACAATCTTGAGGCGAAGTTTGCGAATTCGGGTTCTTGAAGACCGACCAATTGTCTTCGCTACGCTGGTCGCGCTACTTCCACACATTCACTAACCAGGCGGTACCTATCACAATGAGAGCAATCCCGAAGACAGCCCCCGGGCCTATTCCCAAGAGAAAGTCGACGAGGTCTCGTTTTAGTCCTTCCTTGAGATCCCGTCGATATTCCTTTCCGAAAGCGATTACAACAGAGCAACCGATTACGATGAGCAAGAGCGGAACGATTGAGTTCATGAAAGTGTTCATAGTTAAGCTGCCCACGCGTGGCTGTGATGACCAGAGAATCTACCGTGGCGTGTTGATGTTGTAGTGTTGCGACAAGGGAATAACTCTGTCTAACGTTCCCTCGCGCTCTCGCTGCCGTATCGAAGTAGCGGCGCAAGGACAAAGTCGATAGGGCGGCGCTTACCTGTTGAGACGTCTGCCGCGACAGCCATGCCTGGAGTCGGAGAAACTGTGTTCGTGGCAAGATTCAGATCAGTGCGATGCAGGCTAATTTGAGCGGGGAATATCCAGCCAGCACCTTCCTGTTCGACGGCATCTTTCGAGACTGCGTCCAAGCGACCAGCGAGCATTCCGTACTTGGTACACGGAAGTGCGTCGACCTTTACCTCAACTGTCTGCGCCGGCTCGAGAAAGCCGATGTCTTTGTCCTCGAAGAACGCCTCGATTTGCACCCCCGCATCGGTCGGGACGATGGTCATGAGCGGCTGCGCCGGGGTCACCACGCCGCCGACGGTGTGGACGCTGAGCTGCTGGACGACGCCCCACACCGGCGCGGTTAGTTGCTGGAGCGCATTGCGCTTCTCAGCCTTGGCGAGTTCCTGTGACAGTCCGTGGCGCCGCTGAGTGAGCTCTGTCTGCTCACGTAGTAGCTCAGCTCTGAACGCGGCGCGGGCTCGGTCACGCTCGGCTTTCGCTTCGGCGACGGTCTGTGTCAGTTCTTCGCTCTGGCGCTCCAGCGCTTTTAGGTCCTGGACATGCTCGATGCGCTCCTGTTCGAGTGAGAGGTAGTCTG
>JBPCWY010000177.1:0-3001 GCA_051009035.1 Gammaproteobacteria bacterium | reverse complement strand
CCCCCCCGAGGGAAGGCGCTTTCTTTTTCGCCGCTGGGCGCTTCTTTTTTTTGTTCTTTTTTCTTTTTTCTCCCCCCCCCCACCCCCCCCCCCGCCGCCGCACTTCTACAAAAACCAGCGTTTGCCCGTCTTCGGCGATGATGTCAATTTCGCCGCGGCGGCTGCGGTAGTTTTTTTGCAGGACGCGCAAACCGCGTTTTTGCAAAAACGCCGCCGCCGTTTGTTCGGCGTTTTTGCCCGTCCCGCCCGCGCTCATTCTTCCAGCCGCCGCAATTGTCCGGCGCGGTATGCCGCCAAAACGCCCCGCCGCGCAAAAACGCCGTCCGACAATTCCCAATCGCCTCCCAGCCCGCGCAACAAAAATCCTTCGCGCCAGCGCGGCGCGTCCAATGCGGCGCGGCAGGCGTCCGCGCCCAATACAAAAAAACGCTGGCGCAACGCCGGTTGCGCCCGCACTTCCGGCAAATCGGGGACGGCTTCGCCTTCCAAAAACCACGGCATTTCCATAAAATGCAAATTGTCCGCCAGCAACGCCGCCGCCGTTTCCCCGCGCGATTGCAAAACGCTCGCGGCAAATACCGAATATTGCTGGGGCGAAAAATTGCGCGCCTTGACCGCAAAATCGGCGTCCCCCGCCGCAAACACCGCCGTCCCCGCCGCCTCTTCTTCTTTTAACGCGTCAAACAACCGCGTCCAATCGCTTTCTTCGTCGCGGATTTGAATCCGCCCCGGCAACACGCCGCGCAATTCGCGCCAGCGCGTTTCAAACGCTTCCCGTTGCCGCGCGCCGCGCGCCGTGTTTTGTTCCGCAATTAATATTTTTTCCCGCCCGCGCGAATGCAACAGGCGCGCCACATCGTCCGCTTCGCGCGCCGCTTCCAGCGTCATCACAAAATACCCTTCGCCGCCGCCCGGCTGCAACAGCAAAGTCGGCGCGGGCGTTTGCGGATATTGCGCCAGCAAAGCGCGCACATTATTTTTGAGCAGCGGACCGACAACCGCCTGCGCGCCCGCATTAACCGCCGCCCGGTAGCCGTCCGCCGCCGCCGCCGCCGCGCCGTCCGTGGGATATAAATCCACCGCCGCGCCCCGCCCCGAAACGCGCACGCCGTGCAAACATCCGCTGTGCACATTGCGCGCCGCCTGCCCGCCCAAACCGCCCGCCAAAGTCGGCAGCACTAACGCGATTTTTTCCGCCGTCTCCGCGGGTTGCAGCGAGCCGAGCGGAATAAATTGCGGCGCGCCGTTTTCGGATTCCGCGTTTGGGTTTTCCTGCGCGGCGGAATTATTTGCAGCATTGTTTTCGGATTCATTTTGGAGGCTGATTCCGGTTTCTACTTCGGATTCTGTTTCTTCTATTGCGGATTCATTTTGGGATTCGTTTTGGTTTTCGGCGTTGGATTTTTCGCCGGATTGGGATTTTTCGGCGGGGTTTTCGTCCGGTTTTCGGGGCGGCGCATCGGGGGGAAATTGTTGTAAAATGCTTTCGCGGTCGTATCCGCGGCGGTTGAACAAATCCGACAACGGGTCCGCCGCCGCCGGCAACGCCAGCGCAAACGCCAGCGCGCCCCGCAAAACCAATTGAACTCCATGCATGATTCCCCCATTTTATATTTAATTGCCTCGCCAATCGGCAATTTGGGCGATATTTCGGCGCGCGCGGCGGCGACATTGCGCGATGCGCCGTTAATTGCCGCCGAAGACACGCGCCGCGCCCGCCAATTGCTTGCGGCGTGCGGCGTTTCCGGAAAATCCGTCTTGTCGTTGCGCGCGCATAACGAAAACCGCGCCGCCGCAATATTAATTCCAAAAATTCTCGCCGCCGGAAGCGGGGCGTATTTATCCGATGCCGGCGCGCCCGGAATCAGCGACCCCGGCGCGCGGTTGGCGCGGGCGGCGCGGGCGGCGGGCATTGTTGTTTCGCCGATTCCGGGACCGAGTGCGCTGACGGCTTTGCTTTCGGCGGCGGGCGCGGCTTTGGAAACGGCGCATTTTTTCGGTTTTCCGCCCCGCGCGCCGGGGGCGCGAAAGCGTTTTTTTGCCGAGTTACCCGCATTTTCGGGGAATATTATTTTGTTTGAATCGCCGTTGCGCGTCCGCGATACGGTCGCCCGTTTGCGGGAGGTTTTTGGCGATGAAACGCGCGCCGCCGCCGGGCGCGAAATGACAAAACTGCACGAGCAAATCGCCGCGCTTTCGCTCGCCGAAATGGACGCGGCATTGGAATCGGGCGCGATTCCGGCGCGGGGCGAATTTACCCTGCTCGTAGAATCGGCGGGCAAAAAACCGCTGTTGCCCGGGCGGGAATTATTCGCCGCATTGGCGAAAGAATTGCCCCCGCGCAAAGCGGCAAAAATCGCCGCACAATTCGGCGGCGGGGCGGCGGCGGAATATTACCGCCTGCATGCCGCGGAAAAATCCGCGGAAAAATAACCCCGCCGCCGTTTAATTTTTCCGCCGTTTTGTCCCGCCCAAAATCAAACGGCGGCGGACAAGCGCAACATTTCCGCCGCCGCCCGCCCGTTGCAAAAAGCGCAAAACGGCGTTTTCGTCCAAACGGGGGAAAAATTTCGGCAATTTCATGCTAATATTTTTTGCATGGAAATTCAACAAAGAAATATTGTTGCGGGAAAATTTTACAGCCGCCGGACAAATGGGATTTTTACGCGCATTTGGTAAAGGTTTGGCGGCGTTGGCATGCGCCGTTTCGGGGATTGCGCCGCCGGTGTTGGCGGAAAACCCCGGCGCGCCGGTGCATGCCGTCCGCGGCATTCCGTCCGGCGTCTCTTATTCCGACTATCTAAAATACGGCTACGCGGAAGAAAATCCGTATATCGCAACGGGACGCGCCGAATTTAACCGCGATGCGCCGTTTGCGGCGGGCGAAAAATCCACCCGCGATTTTATTTTCTTGGGCGCATCCGCATTTGTAATGATTTCCGCCGTCAAATTAGCCGGCGGCGGCGAATCGGAGCAAAGCGCGCCGACTTGCCCCGCCGGA
>JBPCWY010000176.1:0-11764 GCA_051009035.1 Gammaproteobacteria bacterium | reverse complement strand
GGCGAAAGCCGGAATCCAGAATCCCAATTCGTTAATAAACGCTGGATTCCGGCTTTCGCCGGAACGACGGCATTTGGGGGATACTTAGGCGGCGGAGCGGCGGAAAAATCCCAAAAACGGCGGGAATCCCCAAAAATGGCGGGGAATCGCCCGAAAACCGCCGCTGTTTTTGGGGGAATTTTTGGAAAAAAGAGGGGCGGGCAAAAAAATCGTTTAAAATTGGAAAAAACGGGTATACTTCGGGGAAAGGAGATTTTGCCATGTTTATTCGCCGTCCCCCACGCTATCGCCCGTCCGAAATTACGCCGCGCCGGTTTTATGAAAATCGCCGCCGCCTGCTTGCCGGACTCGCCGCTTTGCCCGCCGCCGCCGTTTCCGCGGTTGTCCCCGCCCAAAAAGCGGCGGCGGACGCCCTGCCCGCCGCTCCCAACCCCGAATTTACGCTGGAAGCGCGCGGTTATGAAGAATTGACGCCGAAGAGCAAGGCGCAACAATATAATAATTTTTACGAACTCGGCACCGCCAAAGACGCGCCGTATCTCAACAGCCATCTTTACGAGCCGCAGCCGTGGCAGGTGGAAGTTTCGGGAACGGTCAATAAACCGCAATCGTTTAGCGCGGACGACCTCGCCAAACTTGCGCCGATGGAAGAGCGCGTTTATCGCCTGCGCTGCGTGGAAGCGTGGTCTATGGTGATTCCGTGGCTCGGTTTTCCGTTTTCCGCGCTGATTAACAAAGTGGAGCCGTCCGCTTCCTGCAAATATGTCCGGTTTGAAACTTTCAACCCGGAAGATTTGTTCCCCGGCGATTCCAACAAATCCCTGCCCTGGCCATATGTAGAAGGGCTGCGTTTGGACGAGGCGCTGCATCCGCTGACTTTAATGGTTTTTGGCATGTACGGCGAGCGGCTGCCGACCCAAAACGGCGCGCCGATGCGGTTGCTGATGCCGTGGAAATACGGGTTTAAATCGGGCAAAGCGCCCGTGCGCATTGTTTTTTCGGAAGAGCGCCCGCAGACGACTTGGAATATTTTGCAGCCGTCCGAATACGGTTTTTACGCGAATGTCAATCCGCAAGTGCGGCATCCGCGGTGGAGCCAGGCGAGCGAAAAATCTCTCGGCGACAGTTTGTTTGCGCAGCGGCGCGATACGGACATGTTTAACGGATTCGGCGAAGAAGTGGCTTCGCTCTACGCCGGCATGGATTTGGCAAAAGATTTCTAATGCCGCCCGCGCGCCTTTCGCCGCGGCGGTTTACGCTGTTCAAATCGGCGTTGTTTGCGCTTTGTCTCGTTCCCGCATTTGCCGCCGCTTTTGCCGTTTTTTCGGACTCGCCGCCGCCCGACCCGGCGGATTATTTAACTTTCCAAAGCGGCGAACAAACGCTCCGCTTTTTGGTGATTACGCTTGCCATGACGCCGCTGCGTTTATTAACCGGCTGGCACTCGCCGCTTAAATTGCGGCGGATGTTCGGGCTGTTCGCTTTTTTTTACGCCGCATGCCATTTCTCCGTATATTTGTTTTTGGATTTGGCGCTAAATTGGGCGCATGTGTGGGAGGATATTGTGGAGCGCAAATTTATCACCGTCGGATTCGCCGCGCTGTTGCTGTTAATTCCGCTGGCGGCGACTTCCAACGCATTCAGCATCAAGCGGCTCGGCGCAAAAGCGTGGACGAATTTGCACCGCGCCGTATATCCGATTTGCATTCTCGGCGCGGTCCATTTTTTGTGGATTAAACGCGCCAAGGATATTGGCGAGCCGCTGGCGTATTTGGCGATTATGTGCGCGTTGCTGGCGATGCGTTTGCCGGCGGCGCAACATTGGATTAAGCGGCGGCGGGCGTGAATATCCTCCCCGCCGAAGATTTGTTTGTCCGCTATTCGTGGCTGGCGGAAATCGCCTTTTACGCGCTGGCGATATTTATCGCGCTGGCGTTGTGGCGTCCTTTGACGCGCCGCGTAGCGCGGGGCGGCAACGCATTTTGGGCGGGCGCGCTTGGGGCGCTCGGCGCGCCGGTAACTTTAATTGTCGCCGGAATAGGATTGCAGCAAATTATCCAAACAACGGCGGACAATATCCCGTACATCTCTTTTGATTCTTCGCCGCTTCGGACGCTGGTAATTATTGCCGGAATTTTTTGGATGCTGTTGCGCCTTGCGGCGGCGGCGGAAAAAATGTGCGACCGCCCGCTCAGCATTAGCGGCGCAAATATTGACCGCGGCGCGGTGCATGCGGCGTTTCGCGTTTCGCGCTACGCAATTATTATTGTCGCCGCGCTGACCGCGATGGATTCGCTCGGCGTTTCCATTTCCGGCTTGCTGGCTTTTGGCGGGATTGGCGGTGCGGTTGTAGCGTTTGCCGCCCAAAAAACGCTGTCTAACTTTTTTTCGGGGATGATAATTTTTACCGAACGCCCGTTTGCCGCGGGCGATTGGATTCGCTGTCCCGGCACCGAAGTGGAAGGCGTAGTAGAAACCATCGGCTGGCGCACAACGCAACTGCGGACTTTTGACCAGCGTCCGCTGTATGTCCCCAACGCCATGTTTTCGGACAATATTATTGAAAACCCGCAGCGCATGACCAACCGCCGCATTTACGAAACGATGGGTTTGCGCTACGCCGATATTGGAAAAATGGCGGCAGTTTTGGCGGATGTGCGCGCCCTCCTCGGCGCGCATGCGGATATTGACCAGGCGCAAATCCAAATGGCGCGGTTTGACAATTACGGCGCGTCCTCGCTCAATTTTTTCATTTACGCGATGACGCGGACGACAAAGTGGCGGGAGTTTCACCGCATTAAAGAAGAGATTCTTTTGGAAATCGCCGCGATTGTAGAAAAACACGGGGCGGAATTTGCCTTCCCCACCCGCACCGTCCACTATTTTCCGGCGGGCGAAACCCCGGAGAACAAAACGGAAAAATAGCGCGCCGATTTGCGGGTAAAGCGCAATACCGAATCCGAATCTTTTGTAAAAATTTGGGGCATGTTTGGGGCGTGCATGAAATTCCCGTTTTTGCGGAAACGGGTTTTCTATCCGGCGAAAAGCGGGAATCTCCCCGCATTCCGGCTTTGCGGAGGCGTAAAAAATATTTTCGGGGGGCGGGAATTTTTGGGAAACTTTGCCGTTTTATGGTATTATGGGATGTCATTTGAATTGGGATATTTGACTCCCGCAAATTTGCGCCGTCCGTTGCCGCCGGTATTATTTCGGAGCGGTAAAAAACGGCGCAATGCGCGGGAGGAAAATTTTCCGGTTCGGACGGACATTAATTTCAACACACGAAAGAAAAGAGAAACCCATGGCCAAAAAACACGACCTGCGAAAAATCAAAACGCAGGCAAAAACAAATATCAATCTGCCCGAAGTGGTAGACCAGTTTCAGCGGAAAGAAATCACGCGCCGCGATTTTATGCAGATGGCGTCCGCGCTCGGGATGTCCGCCGCCGCCGTTTATGGTTTCGCCGGCGGCGCGCCGCTGGCGCGCGCCCAAGCCGTTAAACGGGGCGGGACTTTTCGCATAGATTCGCCCCTGCAAGAATTGAAAGACCCGCAACATTTTGAGTGGATTGAAGGGTCCAATGTCTCGCGCGATATTTGCGAATATCTTACTTTTTACGGGGACGACAGCGTGGTCAAGCCGTATTTGGCGGAAAAGTGGAGCGTTTCCGACGACGGCAAATCGGTGGATTTTTTCCTGCGGAAGGGAATTAAATGGAGCAACGAAGACGAATTTAACGCCGATGATGTTTTGCACAACTTTGCGCGCTGGCGCGTAGACGGCAATACTTCCGGCAATCACGGCGAATGGAACAAAGCGTCCGGGCTGGACGACATAGAAAAAGTCAACAGCCACCAAATCCGCCTGCATCTCGCCGCCCCCGATTTGTCCGTGCCACACCGCCTCTACGCCTATCCCGCGCAAATCGTCCACCGGTCGTTTGACGATACCGGCGCGGATTTGACGAAAGACGCCATCGGCACCGGCGCGTTTATGCTGGAATTTTACAGCATCAACGAAGGCGCAAAAATCGTCCGCCGCCCCGATTATTGGGGCGGGCCCGAAGGGCTCGGCGATGCGTATTTGGACGCCGTCCATTTTGTGGATTTGGGCGAAAACGAAGAAGCCCCGATTGTGGCGCTGGCGTCCGGGCGCATTGACTGGATATACAAAATCCCGCCCAAACATCTCAACACCGTCCGCAACCAAGTGGATATTAATATTCTGGAAGCGGCGACCCAGCAAACGCCGTGCATCCGGTTTAATGTTGAAAAAACCGACCCGAAAGTGCGGCAGGCGATTCAACTCGCGGCGAACAATGTGGAATTGCTCCGCTTGGGACTTGCCGATGCCGGCGCCCCCGCCGAAAACCACCATACCGCCCCGACCCAGCCGGATTATTACGATTTGGGTTTTCGTCCGCAGCAGGATTTGGCAAAAGCCGCGCAGCTCATTGAAGAATCGGGCATGAAAGGCAAGGAAATCAAACTCACCCTCGGCAATACGCAAGGGTCGTGGGAGCAGGATACTTGCGAGGAATTAAAAAAGCAGTGCGAAAAAGCGGGCATCAACATCCGATTGGAAGTGTTGTCGCAGGAAGAATATTGGCCGGTTTGGGACAAAAGCGAATTTGGCCTGACTTTTTGGACCGCCCGCCCGCTCGCCGTCATGCTCCACCGGCTCGCTTACAAATCGGGCGTGCCGTGGAACGAATCGCACTTCTCCAGCCAAAAATACGACGATGCATTGACGGCGGCGGCGGCTTCGCCCGATTCCAAATCGGCGCAACAGTACATCAAAATATGCGAAGAAGAACTTCTCGCCAACCATGTCATGGTGCAGCCGTTTTGGATGTCGCTCTACACCGGCGGAAAAACCAAGGTAAAAGGATTCAAAAAGCATCCGGCGGAGTATTACCACATGCGCCGCGTGTGGCTGAATGTTTAATCCCGCTTAATTGACGCCGCAAAACCGAAAAAGCGGGCGGGTTTTCCCCGCCCGCTTTTTTTGTTTAATCCTGTTTAATCCGAAATTTTTAATCCGAAAACCGCCGCCCGCTTTTGCGCATATATTTGCGCATATATCCGCAGTTTCGGCATAATGCCGCGGCGGTGCCGTTTATTTTTTCCGCTGGAAAGATTCCGCCTCGGAAAGATAAAGGGCGGAAAAACGGGGAGATGAAATTAAAAACTAAAACGCCGCTTGTTCGCAAAAATGGAAAATTTTTGCCGCAATTTCCGAAAAAATTCGCCCGCTCCGGCAAATATTTTCTTTTATTTTCCCTGCGCTTTCGTTCATATCTGTATGTTTTTCCTTGTTATTTTCGGACATAAAAAATATTTTTCACCAAACGGAGATTTTTGGTAAATTTCGCCGTTTTGTGGTATTATACGGATGATTGTTTGAGTTGGGAGATTCAAATTCGCGCAGGAATACGCCGCCAATATCCGCCGAAAAGTTTTCGGACGGGTTAAAAACGGGGATTGCGCGGGGGAAAATTTGCCGGTTCGGGCTTCAATTTATTAACACCTACAAGGAGAAAACCCCATGGCGAAAAAACACGACCTGCAAAATGTAAAAGCGCAGGCAAAAACCAACGCAAATCTGCCCGAAATGGTAGACCAGTTTCAGCGGAAGGAAATCACCCGCCGCGACTTTATGCAAATGGCGTCCGCGCTCGGCATGTCCGCCGCCGCCGTTTACGGCTTTGCCGGCGGCGCGCCCAAAGCGTTCGCGCAATCGGCGAAAAAAGGCGGCACTTTCCGCATGGATTCGCCCCTGCAAGAACTGAAAGATCCGCAAACTTTTTCGTGGATTGAAGGGTCCAATGTCTCGCGCGACATTTGCGAATATTTGACTTATTACGGCAACGACGGCGTAGTCAAGCCGTATTTGGCGGAAAAGTGGGAAGTTTCCGATGACGGCAAATCGGTGGACTTTTTCCTGCGCAAGGGAATTAAGTGGAGCAACGGGGACGATTTTGAAGCCGAAGATGTGCTGCACAATTTTGCCCGCTGGCGGGTGGAGGGCAATACTTCCGCCAATCACGGCGAATGGAACAAAGCGGGCGGGCTGGACGACATAGAAAAAGTCAACAGCCACCATATCCGCCTGCATTTGGCTTCGCCCGATTTGTCCGTAGCGCACCGCCTCTACGCCTATCCGACCCAAATCGTCCACCGGTCGTTTGACGACACCGGCGCGGATTTGTCCAAAAACGCCATCGGCACCGGCGCGTTTCAATTGGAATTTTACGCGGTCGGCGAAGGCGCGAAAATCGTCCGCCGTCCCGGCTATTGGGGCGGACCGGAAGGACAGGGAGACGCGTATTTGGATGTCGTCCATTTCGTGGATTTGGGCGAAGACGAGCAAGCCCCGCTTTCGGCGTTGGCGTCCGGGCAAATTGACTGGATGTATAAAATCCTGCCCAAACAGCTGGATATTGTCCGCAACCAGCCCGATGTTAATATTTTGGAGGCGGTCACGCAACAAACGCCGGTCATTCGGTTTAATGTTGAAAAAGTCCCCGTGAAAGTGCGGGAGGCGATTAAACTTGCGACCAACAATGCGGAAATGCTCCGCTTGGCGTTTGCCGGCGCCGGCGACCCCGCCGAAAACCACCACACCGCCCCGACCCAGCCGGATTATTACGACCTGGGTTTCCGCCCGCAACAAGACCTCGCAAAAGCCGCGCAGCTCATTGAAGAAGCGGGCATGAAAGACAAGGAAATCAAGCTCACCCTCGGCAACACGCAAGGGTCGTGGGAGCAGGATACTTGCGCGGTATTGCAGGAGCAGTGCAAAAAAGCCGGCATTAATATCCAGCTGGAAGTTTTGCCGCAAGCGCAATATTGGGAAGTTTGGGACAAAAGCGAATTCGGCCTGACCTTTTGGACTTCGCGCCCGCTCGCCGTGATGCTCCACAAACTCGCCTACAAATCGGGCGTGGGTTGGAACGAGTCGCATTTTTCCAGCCAAAAATACGACGATGCTTTGGCGGCGGCGGCGGCTTCGCCCGACCCGAAGGCGGCGCAAAAACACATGAAAGTATGCCAGGAAGAACTCCTCGCAAATCATGTCATGGTGCAGCCGTTTTGGACCTCGCTCTACACCGGCGGTAAAAGCAAAGTCAAAGGGTTCAAAAAGCATCCGGCGGAGTTTTACCACATGCGCCGCGTGTGGCTGGATGTTTAATCCAACCGCAAAGCCGAAAGGCGGGCTGATTTTTCCAAGCCCGCCTTTTTTGTTTAATCAAACGCTTTTCGCATGTTAGCGCTAATCCTCCGCCGTCTCGGCATTATGTTGCTGACGATGCTGTCCATGTCGTTTATTGTTTTTGCGGCGCTGGAACGAAACCCGGACGGCGTTGCGCTCAAAGCGCAGGGGCAGTTTTCCCTCATCACCTCGCGCGCCGCGTGGCTTGTGGATGAAAACTATTATGTCTCCGTCGCCGGAGACGACGAAGCCGCGCAAAAAGCGCAAACGGAAAAAGGGCGCGTTTTGTTTCCCATCGGCGACAAAGGCAAGCTGCTTGTCGTGCATCCGCCGGAAGAAGGCGCGGAATACCCGCAAAAATCAATCGGCGAAATGTCCACCGAAGAATACCAGCTGTTGGAGCCGGTGCGCGTCCCGCTGGTCGTCCGCTACGGGGCGTGGGTGCGGCGTTTTGCCGTGGGCGATTTCGGACACTCCTACCGCTTCAAAGTTCCGGTGTCGGATGTGCTGTGGGGGCGGGTCGCCAACACGGGGATTTTAGCCGGGCTGGTGATGCTGATTATGATTCCGCTGTCGCTGTTTTTGGGGATTATGGCGGGCATCCGCGAAGGTTCGCTGCAAGACCGGGGATTTTCGCTAATCGCCATCACGACGACTTCGGTGCCGGAGTTTGCCAGCGCGGTGTTATTTGTCGCCGTCTTTACTTTTTGGCTGCAATGGCTGCCCGGGACGAGTTCCATGATTGCCGGTTTTGAATGGAGCCAGATGATTATGCCCGTCTCCGTGCTGGTGCTTTACGGCAGCGGCTACATCGCCCGCATCACGCGCGCGTCCATGGCGGAAGTCATGCGCTCGCCGTTCATCCGCACCGCGATTCTCAAGGGGCTGCCCTACCGTACGGTCATCATGCGCCACGCCCTGCGCAACGCATTAATTACGCCGGTCACCGTAATTATGCTGCAACTGCCGTGGCTGTTGTCGGGCGTTATTGTCGTGGAATATTTTTTCGCCTACAAAGGTTTCGGCTCGCTGCTGTGGGAAGCGGCGAACAACACCGACCCGTTTCTTATTGAAGCGTGCGCGATGGTGGCGGTCGTCGTGGTCGTCGTCAGCCAGCTGATTGCCGACATTATTTACACTTATATTAATCCGCGGATACGGTTTCAATGAGAATCTTCGCCGTGTTGTTGCGCCTGCGCGAAAGCCCGATTGGCATGATTGGGTTTGCCGTCGTACTGTTTTGGGTGCTGGTGGCGGCGTTTGCCGGAACCATCTCGCCGTTTGACCCGCTGGAACAAATCGCCCCGCTCGCCAAACCCGGGGAAGAAACCGCAAGCGGTATTATGCTGCTGGGCGCGGACTTTTTAGGGCGCGACATTCTTTCGCGCATCGTGCATGGCACGCGGACGATTATGCTCTGGGCGCCGCTCGCCACCGCTTCGGCGTTTGCCGTCGGCATCGCGTTTGGTTTGGTCGGCGGCTATTACGGCGGGCGGACGGACGATATCATTTCCTTTCTCGCCAACATGATTTTGGCGTTTCCAGTTTTGGTTTTGTTGATTTTAATTATCGGCATTTTGGGACAATCGGGAGCGTCCATTGTCGTGGCGATTACTTTTGCCTCTTCGCCGGCGGTATTCCGCATTGTCCGCGGCGAAGTGCTGACGATTCGCAACCGCGATTTTATCGCCGCCGCCAAAACGCGCGGCGAAAGCGTCCCCTACATTTTATTTTTTGAGATTTTGCCGAACGCCAAAGCGCCGTTAATTGTAGACGCCTGCCTGCGCATGGGTTATACGACAATTCTCATCGGCATTCTCGGTTTTTTGGGTCTCGGCCTGCCGCCGCCGACTCCGGACTGGGGCGGGATGGTCAACGAAAACCGCGCTATGGCGCTGTCGTTTCCGCACATGACGATTTTTCCGTGCCTCGCCATTTCTTCGCTGGTTTTGGGATTGAACCTGCTGGCGGACGGCATCAGCGAGATTAACAAAAAAGTTTAGCGTCCGCGCCGAACGCAAATTTTATCCCGAGGAAAACACGATGAACGATTCAAACGATTCCGCCCCGCTTTTGGAAATCAAAAACTTAAATGTTTCGTATTACACGCGCCGCGGCGAAGTGCCGGCGGTTGTGGATTTTAATCTTTCCCTCCGCCCCGGCGAAAGCGTCGGCATCGTGGGAGAATCGGGCTGCGGCAAATCCACCGTATCTTTGGCAATCATGCGCCACATGGGCGCAAACGGCGCCATCAGCGGCGGCACGATTAAATTTATGGGACGCGACATGGCGAACATGAGCGAAAGCGAAATCCGCGATTTGCGCGGTTCCAAAATTTCCATGATTTACCAGGAACCATTCGCCGCATTAAATCCCTGCATGACCATCGGCGCGCAACTCTGCGAAGTGCCGCTCTGCCACGAAGATATTTCGCACGGCGAAGCGCTGGAACGCTGCCGCCAAATCTTGTCCGATGTCCGCCTACCCGACCCGGAAAGAATTATGGCGGCGTATCCGCACCAACTCTCCGGCGGACAACAACAGCGCGCAGTTATCGCCATGGCGCTTTTGTCCAACCCTAAATTGCTTTTGCTGGACGAGCCGACAACCGCGCTGGATGTTACCGTGGAAGCGGCAATCGTTAATATCATCCGCGACATCAGCGCAAAATACGGCACGGCGATGATTTATGTCTCGCACAACATGGGATTGATTCTCAAAACTTGCCAGTGCGTTTATGTCATGTATTCCGGGCAAGTCGTGGAAAAAGCCGATGTCGGCGACATCTTCCGCGATTCGCGCCATCCGTATACGCGCGGTTTGTTCGGATGTATCTCCAACATGACGGCGGACAAAAACACGAATCCGCTCGCGCCGATTCGCGGACAGCTGCCGCCCGCTTACGACCGCCCGAAAGGTTGTTATTTCGGACCGCGCTGCGATTTCTTTGAAGAAGAATTGTGCGGCGGAAAATTGATTCCGATGGAGCATGACACGGACGAATCGCACGCCGTCCGCTGCAGCAAATGGAAAACGATAGATTGGGACGCGCATACCCCCGACACCGTCAAACGCCCGCCGGTGCAACTGGGCGATTCGGTGTTGCGCGTTTCGGACATGAAAAAATATTACGAATTGCCGGACGAATCGCCGTTCGGCTTTTTTGCCGGCAAATCCAAAAAAGTAAAAGCGGTTCAAGATTTATCCTTCCGCGCGCGCCAGCGGCAAATCGTCGCCATTGTCGGCGAATCCGGCTGCGGTAAATCCACTTTCGCCAAAGTATTAATGGGATTGGAAGACGGCACCGGCGGCAACATCGTCATGGGCGACGACGACCTCGCCGCCCTGCCGGTGGAAGGACGGGACGAAGCGCTCATCTCGTCCATTCAAATGGTTTTCCAAAACCCCAACGACACGCTAAACCCGTCCCACTCCGTCGGTTCGCAAATCTCCCGCTCCATTTACAAACTCGGCGAGGCAAACCGCGAAGAAGTCGCGCGCAAAGTAGACCGCCTTTTGGATTTGGTCAAACTCCCCCGCTCTTACAAAAATTACAAACCCTCGCAATTATCGGGCGGGCAAAAACAGCGCATCGGCATCGCCCGCGCTTTTGCCGGACAGCCCAAACTTGTCGTAGCAGACGAACCCGTTTCGGCGCTGGATGTTTCGGTGCAGGCGGCGGTCATTGATTTGTTGCTGGATATTCAGGCGCGCCACGACACGACTCTGCTTTTTATCAGCCACGATTTGTCGTTGGTGCGCTATCTCGCCGACCACATTATCGTCATGTATTTGGGGCGGATTATGGAACAAGGCGTGACCAAAAATGTATTCGCGCCGCCCTACCACCCCTACACCGAGGCGCTGCTTTCCGCCGTCCCCATCGCCGACCACCGCGTAGAAAAAGAAGAAATTATACTGGAAGGCGAATTGCCTTCGCCGTTAAAACCCCCGTCCGGTTGCCCGTTTTCCACGCGCTGCCCGCGCAAACTCGGCGAAATCTGCGACAAAGAACTGCCCCCCAAACGCGATTTCGGGGACGGGCATGAAGTATACTGCCACTTGGACGCCGAAACCCTAAAAGCAGTCCGCCCCGTCTTCCGCATGAAAGAAGAGCAACCGGCGGCGGCGGTTTATTTGGAAAACCGCATCGCCAAAAATAAGGTAAGTTTATGAACGACGGTTATGTTAAAAAAGGCGCGGATTACAGGGATTCCCTCCGGGACCTTGTCCGGATTCGCGCGTTTGAAGGCGGCGCGATATACAAGGGATGCGACAAAAGCGGAAACCTTTTATTAACTCATGTCGTTCCCGCGCAGGCGGGAATCCAGTAGCGGCGTAAGCCGCTCCTTTTTCGTTTGCGCCGCAAGTTTCCGCTTTGCGGAAAGGACTGGATTCCCGCCTGCGCGGGAATGACATGATTTTTTTTATTTTGGCGCGGGATAAACTAAACCCGCCCCCGGCAAAAACGGGAACGGCTAATATTTATAATTGCAAATTAACGCCGCGCATTAAAACATGTGCTGTCCGCCGTTGGCGGCTATGTTT
>JBPCWY010000175.1:0-2614 GCA_051009035.1 Gammaproteobacteria bacterium | reverse complement strand
TTGAAATGACGGGCGGGGCTGGCCAGGTCACCGCTTACGACTACGATCTGCAGGGAAACCAGACCGGCCTCACCGACGGTCGCCAAAACACGACAACGAGCGCATTCGATTCGCTCAACCGCCTGGTCGAAATGGTCGACCCGATGTCCGGTCAGACACAGTACGCCTACGATGCCCTCGACCACGTGCGTACGGTCACCGATGGGAATGGCAATGTCACCACCTACACCTACAACGCACTCGGCGATCTGCTGAAGCTCGAAAGTCCCGACACCGGGGTCACGATCTACACCTACGATGACGCAGGCAACCGGCTCAGCCAGACCGACGCCCGGGGTGTTGTCACCGAATACACCTATGATGCGCTGAACCGCTTGATAGCTATCCACTACGCGTCGGACCCATCGCACGACATCGCCTACACCTACGACGAGGGTGAGTATGGCATTGGACGTCTTACGCGCATGGTCGATACGAGCGGTTCCATCGAGTGGGATTACGACCAGCAGGGTCGAGTCACGGGGAAGCACCAGACAGTGAACATCGGCGAGCGCGCAGTGACGCTCAGCACAACGTACAGTTATGGCGTCGCTGGTCGTCTCGAGTCGATGACCTACCCCTCGGGCAGCGTAGTGGACTACGGCTATGCGAACGGTCAGCTCACGAGCCTGCACCACGACGGCGTGACCGTGCTGAGCGACGTGACCTACGAGCCCTTCGGTCCAGCCTCGGGCTGGAAATGGCGCGACGGTAGCGTTCACACCCGCACCTACGACCTCGACGGCCGGCTCATCGAGCATACTCTAGCGGGCGAGGCCCGCACGCTGGAGTACGACCTCACTGACAACATTACACACATCCAGGACACGCTCGAAGAGGTGGCCTACGATTACGATGCGCTGAACCGGCTCACAGCCTACGAGCCCGCGGCGAGCGCGAACGTCCCACCCCTCACCGAGCCGCTATTCGACGCCCCCCCAGTAGTGCTGGCCCAGATTCAGACGATGGCAAACGAGAGCGGCACCGCACCGGCAACGTCGTCCACGCCCTGGCTTACTGCGGCGGTGAGTAACGTGCAGAGCGACGGCGTGCAGATTGCGCTCGAGCGCAGCGAGGTTGCTGCCGGAGTGGTGGCACTGTCCGAATCGTTCGGCGTTGTGGCCTTTGCATCGGGTCGAAGTGGCACCTTCACCGACGACGCCGGTGAGACGGTGAGTTTCCAGACACAGACCACAAGCCCCGCTGTCGACGGCTGGGCGAACGGCTGCGATACGGTTGCATTCACTTCCGCCTTCGACACGCCGCCGCTAGTTCTTGCGACCAAGTCCACTCGCCGGGGTGGAAACGGGGGTTGGCTGCGCCGCTGTGCGCTCGACGCCCGCGGCGTTGGTCTGACGGTCGACGAGGACCGGGCCCGTGACAACGAACGCCGGCATTTGAAGGAGGCCGTTAGCCTGGCTGCATTCTCGAACGCGTTCCACGCCGTCTTCGGTGTCGGCACCGATGCTTGGCGGCTCGAGGTGGCGCAGACGACACTACGGGGCACCCGCAAGAATCCAGTATTCACACCGGTCCAGTTCCGCGGCCGATTTGCGCAAGCGCCCATCGTCATCGTGTTGGCGACGAACCAGGGCAGACACCCGAGTGCGGTGCGCATTCGCAACGTGACCGCGACCGGATTCGAGGCGGTACCGGTTGAGCCACCCGGCAACGATGGTCGCCATGTCGCCATGACCGTGCACTACCTCGCGGTGACGCCCGGGGTGCACACCCTTCCTGACGCCACCACCCTCGAGGCCCGGCGAATCGAGACCCGGGCTGTGCAGCACGGCCGCGGGGTTGCGGGCGACACCGCCTGGACCGACCTGCGCTTCCGTGACCGCACCCGGCCCGGTAGGCCGGTCACGGCCTTACCCGAGACCTACGCCTACGATGCCAACGGCAACCGTATCGAGCGCACCGTCGGCGCCAGCCTCGACCGTTACACGGTCGCCCAAACCAGCAACCGGCTGCTCGATGCCGAAGACCCGGGCCTACGTCCCTACGACTACGATGTCAACGGCAACACGCTCGATGACGGCATCAACAGCTACGACTACGACGCGCAGAACCGACTCACCACGCTCAACCAGGGCCAGGCCGAGTACCGCTTCAACGGCAACGGCCAGCGCGTGCTCAAGGTCGCCTCAGATATCACTGTGTTTGTCTACGACGAGAACGGTCAGCTCATCGGTGAGTACGACCACAACGGCGTTGCCCGGCAGGAACACCTGTGGCTCGACGCCATGCCTGTTGCCGTCGCCAACAGTGACACCGTGTATTTGGTCCACACCGATCATCTGAGCACGCCGCGAGCCATCACCGACAATGGCGTCATTATCTGGCAATGGCGATCGGGTCCATTTGGCGATGTCGACGCCCAAACCGACCCCGATGGTGATGGGCAGCATTCCTATTACGCGTTACGCTTTCCAGGTCAGTACTTCGACGAAGAATCCGGGCTGCACTACAACTATTTCCGGTTCTATGACCCGAGAACTGGCCGATATCTGCGATCTGATCCGATTGGATTCGAGGGCGGACTCAACACGTATACTTACGTAGGCGCAAACCC
>JBPCWY010000174.1:0-15809 GCA_051009035.1 Gammaproteobacteria bacterium | reverse complement strand
GGGAATTCGCTTTGAATTTTTTTGAAGTTTTTATCGGGCTGCGTTTTACGCTCGCCGGAAAACACGACCGCTTTGTGTCTTTCGTGTCGGCGCTTTCCATGCTGGGAATCGCCTTGGGAGTCGCCGCGTTGTTGACCGTGCTGGCGGTGATGACCGGATTCCAAACGCATTTGCGCGAGCGTATTCTCAGCGTTGCATCGCACATGGAAGCGGTCGGCGGGCGGGAAGGCGTGGAAGATTGGCGCGCCGCCGCCGATATTTATTTGCAACATCCGCGGGTGCTTGCCGCCGCGCCAAACATTCAAGAACAAGGATTGCTGGCAAAAGACGGGCGGGCGCAGGGCGCGTTGGTGCATGGCGTTTTGCCGGAATTTGAATCCGGCGTGAACGATGTCGCGAAACATTTGCAAAGCGGCGCGCTTTCGGATTTGTCGCCGGGCGGGTATAAAATTTTTTTGGGAAGCGTGTTGGCGGGCAAACTCGCCGCGCAGTTGGGCGATAAAATCGTGCTGCTCGCGCCGCGCGGAAAATTAACCGCCGCCGGTTTTTTGCCGCGTTTGCGCCGCTTTGAAGTGGCGGGAATTTTCCATGCCGATGTGCATCAGTTTGATTCTTCGCTGGCGTATATTCATTTGCAGGACGCGCAGCGCGTTTATCAATACGGCGATGCGGTGTCTTCGGTGCGGTTAAAATTGGACGACATTATCGGCGCGCCGGAAGTGCGCTGGCAGCTGTCCAAAAAATCCCCGCCCGGAATTTTGCTTTACGATTGGACGAGCAGCCACGGCAGTTTATTCCGCGCGCTGGCGCTGGAAAAACGCGCGATGTTTGTCATCTTAACTTTAATTGTCATGGTTGCGGCGTTTAATATTGTGTCGGCATTGGTAACGATGGTGCGCAACAAACGCCCCGAAATTGCGATTTTGCGGGCGATGGGCGCGGACGGCGGCAACATTACAAAAATATTTTTACTGCAAGGCATGCTGATTGGCGGGGGCGGAGTCGCGCTCGGATTGCTGGCGGGTTTGCCGCTGGCAAAAAACGCGGGCAATATTGTCGCGTGGGCGGAAAGCAAATTCGGGCATTCGCTTTTTCCGGGAAATATTTACCAGCTCGGGCGTTTGCCTTCGGAAATCGTGTTGTCCGATGTGTTAATTGTATCGGCGACGGCGTTCGGCATTGCGCTGGCGGCGGCGGCGTATCCGGCGTGGCGCAGCGGGCGCATGCCGCCGGCGGAATCGCTGCGCCATGAATAACGCGCCGGTATTGTCGTGCGCCGGAATCAAAAAAACATTCGGCGGCGATGTCGCGGTATTAGACGGCGTTTCGTTTGCGTTGCGCGCGGGCGAAACTTTTTCCATTACCGGCGCGTCCGGTTCGGGCAAAACGACATTGCTGCATATTTTGGGCGGGTTGGATATGCCGGACGCCGGATGGGCGGCGGCGGGCGAAAAAAAATGGGGGGAGATGAACGCAAAAGAAGCGGCAAAATGGCGCAACCGCATGCTCGGTTTTGTTTTTCAATTTCATCTTTTGCTGCCGGAATTTTCCGCGCTGGAAAACGCCGCGATGCCGCTGTTGATTCGCCGCCGCCCGCGCGCGGAAGCGTTGGACGAAGCGCGCAAACACTTGCGCCGTCTGGGTCTCGCGGCGCACGAAAACAAAAGACCGGGCATGCTTTCCGGCGGCGAGCGGCAGCGCGTTGCAGTAGCGCGCGCGTTGGCGGGCAATCCGGCGTGCATTTTGGCGGACGAACCGACGGGCAATCTTGACCGCAAAAATGCGGAAGCGGTTTTTGCATTAATGTTAGGCGCCGCCGCCGAAAACAAAACGGCAATCATCGTCGCCACCCACGACGAACATCTTGCGGCGCAAACCGGCAAACGCGCCGCGCTAATTGACGGCAAACTGGACGCCGCGCATGAAAACATTTAATTGCCCGCGCCAAAATTTATTTCAACGCGCATTTCGCAAACAATTTATTGCTTTCCAATGCGGCGGTAAATTGCCGCGCACGGGCGCGGACAAAACGGCGGCAAAAAAAAGGGCGAATAAAATTACCCGCCTTGCCCGTTTTATGTTTTAATGGGTTTATGTTTGCGGCGCGAAAAAATCCTGCGCCGCGGGCGTTTGTTTTTATTGACGGGAGAAAACGGCATGAAAATATTATTTGTATGCACCGGCAACATTTGCCGCTCGCCCGCCGCCGAAGCGGTATTGCGCAAGATGTGCGCGGACGCGGGATTGCGCGGCTGGCAAATTGATTCCGCGGGGGTCAGCGGATTTCACGCGGGCGCCGGCCCCGACCGCCGCGCGCAAACCGCGGCGGAAGAACGCGGCTACGACATGGCGGGAATAGTATCGCGCGAGATTTGCGCCGCCGACTGGACGGCGTTTGACCGCATCTACGCGATGGCGGAAGAACACCGGGCATACATGCAAAACTGCGCGCCGCCGGAACACGCGAAAAAAATAATATTATTTTTAGAAAGCGCGGGCAAACGCGCGGATATTCCCGACCCCTACTACGGCGGCGCAAAAGGTTTCCACACCATGATGGACCTGCTGGAAGAAGGATGCGCGGCGATTATCGGAGATGCCCGCAAAAAACTTTAACGGCATAAACAACGGCAAGCGGCGGCAAAAGCGGGCGGCGTTTTTAATATTCTTAAAAAGCAAAAAACAAACGGCAAAAATAAATGGCGAAAAATAGGTGGCAAAAAATAAACAACGAAAAAATTTTTTTTGCAAAAACGAAAATTGCGCGGAGATTTTATATTATGCTGGCGGCGCTCACAATACGGACAAAATCGCAGGTAGATACCTCTTTGCCGGGGGTGTCGCCGAATATAATATCGCGAGGGAATAGGCGCAACGCAACTACCTGCTTGTCTGTTGTCGTGAGCAACGCCCGGCGCTTTGCGCCGTTTTTTGCCGCAACAAGAGGGAAGATATCCGTGCCTGACGGAAATGCAAATTTTAAGATTTCGGCGCGCTTGCATGAGTTTGCCGGAAGAAAGATAAGCGGCGGTTGTTGGTTATAACAAAAGAACCGAAGAGGACGATGCATGTTTTATGCGCGGTATTTTTGTTAAATGTTGTACAATTATTTTTATGGCGGAAAATGTTGCCAGCGTTGCGGTTTGCGCTTGTCCTATTGATTTGGCGGCGGAGGATGCGCGGTTGCGGGGGGCGGTTGCGGGGCGCGCCGGGGCCGCTGTTTGCTTTTCCGGGGCGGTGCGCGGTGGCGGGACGCGCGCGCTGACTTTGGAGCATTATCCGGGGATGACCGAAAACGCGTTGCGCCAAATCGCCGAAACGGCGGCGCATAAATGGAATCTGCTCGCGGCGCGCATCGTCCACCGCACCGGCAGAATGTTGCCCGGCGATGTGATTGTTTTTGTCGGGGCATGCAGCGCGCACCGCGCCGAAAGTTTCGCCGCCGCGGCGTATATGGCGGATTTTCTCAAAACGCGCGCGCCGTTTTGGAAAAAAGAAGAAACCGCCGCCGGGACGCGGTGGGTGGACGCCGCCGCCGCGGACGAAAAAGCGCGGGCGCGGTGGGAATGAGCGCCGCCGCGATTATCGCCGCCGCGGCGCTTGCCGAAAATATCGTGCTGGCAAAAATGCTCGGCTTGTGCCCGTTCGCCGGATTATCGCGGCGTTTGGATATTGCGCTCGGCATCGGGCTTGCGACGACTTTTATTTTAACCGCGTCTTCCGCCGCGGCGTGGGCGCTCAATCATTTTTTGCTCGCCGAATTTTCCGCGTTGCAAGCGCCGGCGTTTATTGCATTGGCGGCGGTTTTTGTGCAGGGCGCGGAACACATCATGCGTTTGGGCGCGCCGCGCATGCACCGCATGCTGGGCGTTTATTTGCCGCTGATAACGACAAACTGCGCGGTGTTGGCGGTGATGCTGCTTGCCGTGCGGGGTAATTCCGATTCGCTGCAAAGCGCCGCGCTGCAAGGTTTTGGAGGCGGTTTGGGATTTATGCTGGCGGTGGCGGGTTTGGCGTTGGCGCGCGGACGGGTGGTAGAATCGAAAACGCCCGCGTTGTTTCGCGGCGCGCCGTTGACGATGATAACGGCGGGTTGGATGGCGCTTGCGTTTTCGGGTTTGGCGGGCGCGTTTTAAGATGGAATTAAATACATGAATATTATGGGAGCGGTTGCGGCGTTTGCCGCGCTGGCGTTTGCGGCGGGGGGCGGCTTGGGTTTTTTATACCGCCGCGCGATGAAAGCAAACATCGCCGAATCGCCGCTGGCGGCGGAATTGGATTCCGCATTGCCGCAGTTGCAATGCGGCGAATGCGGTTATCCGGGCTGCCGTCCATATGCGGAAGCGATCGCCAAAGACGAAGCGGCGATAAATTTATGCCCGCCGGGCGGGGCGGAAACGGCGGCGGCGTTGGCGCAAATTATCAACGCCGAAACGCCCCCGATGCCGGACGCGCCGCCCGCGCAAATCGCATTTATCCGCGCGGACGAATGCGTGGGATGCGCGCTGTGCTTGCCCGCCTGTCCGACGGACGCGATACTCGGCGCGCCGCAAAAAAGGCATACGGTCCTCGCCGAGCACTGCGTAGGATGCAAATTATGCCTGCCGCCGTGTCCGGTAGATTGCATAGAAATGCGCCCGCTGGAATAAAACGCGGGCGGCATTTTTGGGGCGGGCGGGTTTCGGCGGGATATTGCGGGGAGTTTGGAAAACGGGATTTTTGGGGTATAATGCCGCTATGGAAAGAGACGAAATCAAACAAAAATTGCAGGAGCTGGCGGGAGAAGGCGTCGGCGAAGCGGCGATTCTGCCGGAGTCATTGCTGGAATTAATCCGGCAGGGCGACTCGTCCGCCGAAGATTCCGCAAAGGTCACGAAGCGCGTTTACGAGGCGGAAAAATCGCTGAAAAACGCGGTCGCCACGGCGGAAAAAAAGCAGGAAGAAGCATCCGAAGCCCGCACAAAAGCGGCGGCGCAAACAGCGGAAAACATCGCAACAGCGCAAAAATCGCTGGGCGATGCGCTGGCGGATATGAAAAAAGAGAACGACGAGCGTTTTGCGGCGTTGGAAAAAAAGGCGCTGGTGAATACTGTTTTAGCCGCCGCAGTTTTGGCGGTTTTGCTCGTGGCGGGCGGGCTTGTAGCGTGGATTATTTTATAACATGTCCGCGTCCGAAAAAGCCGCGATTATCCGCAAACACAGGGACAAATTAATCGGCAGATTATTGCCGAGAAATCCCTTGCTTCGTTTTAGCCCGGAAAATAGAACAAACCAAAGGGTGGATATTTGCAATTTGGGCGTTGTCGGGCGGTCTCTTGCCGAGCGGCGCAAAACCCCCGGCGATTTTTTACACGAACTTTTGCGGGACAAAAAGGCGGATATTGATTTGCCCGACCAACTGGGCAAGATGGCGGGGCGGTTAAGACGAATCAAATCGGAAGCCCAAAGACGGGAGCGGGCGACCGGAACCCCCGCGCTTTTTTTGGCGTGGCCGTTTGCCTGTGTGCCGTGGGAAGGGAAAGGGAGAACGCCTTTGTTTGCGCCTTTATTTTTTTGGCAGGTTGAAGTTCAAAAGATGGATATAGACAGGCAAAAATTATCGCTTGCCTTGTCGGCGGACGGCGCGCCCCAACCCAACGCTATTTTGGAAATATGGCTTAAGGTTTACGCCCAGATTGATTTGGATTTATCCAAGATTGCCGATGAAGCGCCGGATAACTCCCGCCGCATGGTTGAAAGAGCGGCGCAAAAATGGGGTTGCGAAAACAAAGTGAGCGGGGATATTTTGTTGCCCGCAAATCGGTTTTATATTCCGAGGGAAAACAGCAAAAACAAGGCGGACGGGGAAATGTTGCCGCCGGAAAAGTCCGCTATTCAGGGAAAACTTGCTATTGTGCCGTCCGCCGTATTGGGGGTCGCTTATTTTGGTTATTTAAAATTGTTGCGCGATTTGGAGTTTTTGGCGGACAAAGTGGAAAAGGGCGAAAAGTGCGGGTTGCTGGACGAATTTTTGAACGGCGGCGATGTTCGGAGTTCGTCCGGCGGCGCGCCGCCGGAATCCGGCAGATATTTGGTGGAGCAATCGGACGCAAGCCAAGAGGGGGCGGTATGGCAGGCGCGCAAATCCAATGTGATGTTGCTTAAAGGTCCGCCGGGGACGGGGAAGTCGCAAACGATTGTAAACCTCATCGCCGATGCCATGAAAAATAACGAGTCGGCGGCGTTGATTTGCCGCAAACCCGCCGCTCTGGAAGTCGTTAAAAAACGGCTGGATGCCCGGCAGTTGGGCGAGCTGGCGGTTAAAATTGCCGACCCGCTCCAACAAAGAGGGGAGATTGTCGGTCTCATTAGAGCGGTCGCTGAAAATGAAAATACATTTGGCGGCAAGTTATTAACTTCCGCCGAGCGGAAAAGATGCGCCGATAAAATTGCCGATTTGGAAAAAGCGGGCGACCGCATTGCAAAATCGCGCGGAAAAATAGCGGGAAAAAATTACAGCGCGCGCGGGCATTTTCTCGGCAAAATGGAGGAAATTGCGGGGCGGACAAGATTTAACCCGCATGCGTCCGAACACAAAAAATTCTTAAAAACCGCCGAGGATATTGTTAAAAAATTTCCGGAGCATTTACAAACCGATTATCAACGCGAATTGAAGGATTTTGCGCGCGATTACGAAACATGCAATTACCGGGAAAACCCGTGGCGGGAGGCGCAATTACCGCCGGAAAAAACCGATGCCGTTGCGCGGGAATTTGCGCCGTTGGCGTTGCGGGCGGGAGAGTTGGACGACAAACGCGGCGATTTGCCGGAAGAGCGGCTTGCGCTTGCGTTTTTTGGCGGTATGATGCGGGTTTATGCCGAACAATTTTTTCAAGGCGAAAAAAGAAAAACGGCGTCAAACATGGCGCGCTTAATTAGCGGCACTTTGCATGCGTTTCAAGCGGCGCAAATGTCCGCCGCGCCGCCAATATGGAAAAAAATATTTCAAGGCGGCGGAAAAGAAGAATATGCGCGGTATTCCGAAGCCGCGGCGCAACTGGGGACGGTTGCGTCCATCAACGCGGAAGTTAATAAAAGCGGCGGCATGATTTCCGCGTTTATGGAATACATGGAAGAAGGCGCGGTTTATGCCATGCAAGATTGGGCGGATATTATGGAGTCCGTATTTTGTTATTGGGAAGATAGCAAAATTCCTGTTGCGGCGAAAATCGGCGATGTGCGGGGCATATATGACGAGCTCAAGGAACATGTTGAGTTAAAACGCGGCGCGGACGCGGGCGCAATTTGCGAAAAATTGTTCGTGCAGCAACAACGTTCGGCGCAATCCCTCGCCCAAAAAAATTTATTAAGGCAAAATTCTTCCATCCGTTTTATTTGCCGCTCCAATATGCGGGAGTTTAGCAATGTGTTTCCGGCGGTGCTGGTAAATCCGGACGCGATGTGCCAGATTTTGCCGTTGCGCGCGGATGTTTTGGATGTAGCGATTGTGGACGAAGCATCGCAGATGTTTGTCGCGGATTTTTTGCCGATTCTTTACCGCGCGAAAAAAGTTATCGTGTCGGGGGACAACATGCAAATGCCGCCGGACGATACTTTTTCCGCGCAATTGGATAACGATGACGACGAGCAAGACGGCGATTCTGATTCCTCTTCCGAGGGAGAATCTTCGCCGATTTCCCGCGCCGCCTCTCCGGCGCAAGAAAACGAATTGCTGGAAGCGATGGAAAGATGGCTGCCGTTTGACAGCGGCGCCCGTTGCCGCCTTGATGTTCATTACCGTTCCCGCCCGGCGGAATTAATCGCGTTTTCCAATCATGCTTTTTATTATGGAAAATTGCAAGCCGCGCCCGCGAATATTGCGCCGCAACCGCCGCTTAAAACTCCGATTGAAGTTATGCATGCTCCCGGCAATTTTGACCGCGGTATTAACGAAGCGGAAATTGCCGAAGTTATTAAATGCTTGCGGGTGGTTTGGAGCGCGGACAAATCTTTGTCTACGGGCGTGATTGTGTTTAATGTCAAACAAGCGCGGCGTTTGATGGACGGATTGGCGGCGGAATGCGAAAAAGATTCCGAGTTTAATGCCATGTATGAACATGCTTTAAATCTTCGCGACAACGGCGAAGATACGGGATTTTTTGCGCGCAGCGTGGAGCATGTGCAGGGCGACGAGCGGGATATTATTATTCTCGCAACGACCTACAACAATGCGGGCACTTACGGACCGTTGTCCGCCAAAGAAAAAGGGCGGCGGCGGTTAAATGTCGCCGTGACCCGCGCAAAACTCGGCATGTTTGTCATTACTTCGCTGGATATTGGCAAAATTTCTAACGAAGGGGAGAGTCCGGGAAACGATGCGGACGGCAGAGAACGCTGGTATCTGTGGAAGTTTATGGAATACGCGCGCGCCGTAAGCGGCGGGGATGCGGAAAAATCCGCCGAGGTTTTGCGCTCGTTAAACTCCAATTACGACCCGCGCCCGATTGGGAGCGAATCCGAGTCGCAGTTTGAGAAAGATGTCGGCGATTATATTCGCGAGATTGGTTATGAGATAGATTACCAAGTTGGCGAGGGCGGGTTTCGCATTGATATTGGCGTTCGGCGCAAAGAGGGCGCGGGGTATTTGTGCGGTATTGAATGCGACGGGCGCGTTTGGCACGAAGGTTGGCGCGCGCGCCAAAATGATGTTTGGCGGCAGGAAATTTTGGAAGGCAAGGGATGGAATATATTTCGCATCTGGAGCGATGAATGGTATTCCGCGGGTTCGGCGGCGAAAGATAAATTGGGCGCGCATTTGCGCGGGCGGGAAGAAGCGCAAAAAGCGCAATAAGGACAAAGCGCGGAAAAAGATTAATTAGTTTGCGTTTATTGCCCCGCCGCATGCATGAAAACGGCGTTTGCGTTAATGCGTTTTTATTAATTTCCGGGCAGGGCGCTGTTCCAATATTGCGGCGATTGCATTTCTATTAAACGGCTTAATGTGCGCCCGGATTCTCCGCCTTCTTTGACGCCGTATAGTTTTTCCAGCGGCGCGTCCGCGCCCATCATCAGCGTTACGCGCCGGTCGTATAAAATGTCCACCAGCCATGTAAAACGCCGCGCCGCTTCCGAAAGCGCATCGTCGTCCAATACCGGAATGCCGGACAATACCACCACCGCGTAGCGGGACGCCAAACTTAAATAATCGCCGTGCGCCAGCGCGCCGCCGCATAACTGCGCGAATGAAAACCAAATCGCATCGGACGCGCGGGCTACGGCGGGAATGTTGCGCCCGTTAATTTTAATTTGCGGGGGCAGCGAAATGCCGCTGGCGAGGGAATCAAAAATGCGCCGCAAATGGCGTTCGGCGTTTTCGCGCGGGTGAAAAAAAACGCCGCCGCCTTCGGCGATGTGGCGGCGGCGGTAATCTTCGCCGCCGTCCATCGGAAAAATTTCCAGCCGCCGCTCCAGCATCGCAATCGCCGGCAAAAAGCGGTCGCGCGCCAGCCCGTTGGGATACAATTCGGCGGGGGCGTAGTTGGAAGTCATGACCATGCGCGCGCCGCGGTCAAAAAGCCGCGCCAAAAGCCGCCCCAAAATCATCGCGTCCGCGATGTCCGACACATGAAATTCGTCAAAACAAATGATGTCAAATTTTTCGGCAATGGCGTCCGCGGCGGCGCGCAGCGGGTCTTTTTCGCCCTGCCGTTTTTTTAAATCTTCGTGCAGGCGGCGCATAAACTGGTGGAAATGCGCGCGCATTTTTCGCTGCGAGCGCAGCTGCAAATAAAAGCCGTCCATCAAAAAACTTTTGCCGCGCCCCACGCCGCCGCACAAATACAAGCCGCGTTTTTCTTCGGCATCGGCGGCGAAAAGTTTTTTCCAAAAGCCGCCCGCGGGCGCCGCCGCTTGGTCGGCAAACGCCTGCAACCGCGCCGCCGCTTCCCGTTGCCGGGCATCGGCAAAAACGACGCCTTCGCGCGCCAATTCGTCATACCACTGAATTAAAGAATTGTCGCCCAGCAGGCAAAGGTCTTTTGTAATACTCATTGAAAAATTGTTTGCATTGTTTTTTTACCGCCGCCGTTTGGCGCGGCAATTATATGCTTTTTTTGCGACGGCGGCAAAATTTTCGCGGAATTTTTTTTGCCGGTTGCACGGCGAGTTTTCGCTTTGCGGAAAAGGCGGGCGCATGTTTTGATTGGGATTGCGGGCGTTGCGGTTTTGTTTTTTTTGTATTTTCCCAAAAGCGGGCGGGGCTGGTAAAGAGATTCCTGCCTTCGCAGGAATGACGGGTAAAAGAGGAATGGCGGGTAGAAAAGGAATGGAATAGAGAATGGGAAACGGGGGAAATGAGGAAATGAAAAGCGGAGGAAACCGCTCCGCTTTTTGGTAAAAATTGAAGACGCTGGAATTGAAGACGCCGGATTTTGGCATTTTCGGGAATGGCGGATTAGAAAATATTTTTGCCCGCCCGGTTTTTGCTTCCGATTAATGCTAGGGCGGGCGGTTTGGGTTTTCGCAAAACGGAGCGAGTTTGGAAATATTGCCGAATTGGAAATATTGCCGGATTTTATCCTGCCGCGCAAAACCGCGCCGCCGCGCCAAAAAAACAATTTTTGCGGAAAAAAGCGCAAACTCTCCCGCGCGCCGGGCTTTTTTCTAAAAATATTATTTTTTGGCGCGCCGTCTTTTGGCGCAATTTGGTAAAATAACGGCGTTATTTTTCGGTTGGTGAAATTATGGTTTTCTATTGCGCCGGTTGCCGCGTTGCCGGAGGCGGGAATGGTTGACGCGCTGCTGGATTTTTTGCGGATGGGCGGGTATGCGCGTTATGTGTGGCCGCCGTATCTTTTTGCCGCGGCGTTGTTGCTGGCGAATTTTTATTTCGCCCGCCGCCGTTTGCGCCGCGCGCGCGATGATATTGCGCGGCGCGAAGAATGACTCCGCGCCGCCGCCGCCGTTTGATTGCGGCGTTGTGCGCGCTGTTTGGCGCGGGGGCGACGGTGGCGCTGACGGCGGCGGCGTTTCGCGAAAATCTTTTGTTTTTTTACACGCCTTCGCAGGTTGCGGCGGGCGATATTGACGGCGGACGCCCGTTTCGTTTGGGCGGCGTCGTGGCGGCGGATTCGGTGCGGCGCGAAAGCGGCGCGCTGGAAATGCATTTTGTCGTCACCGATTTGGCGCACAATATTACGGTGTCGTATTCCGGCGTGCTGCCCGATTTGTTTCACGAAGAGCGCGGCGTTGTGGTGCGCGGCGAATGGAAAAACGGCGTTTTCTTTGCCGACGAAGTTCTCGCCAAGCACGATGAAAATTACACCCCGCCGGAAGTCGCGGACGCGCTGCGCGCCGCGCGCACGCTTTCCGAATGACCGCCGAATTGGGATTATTGGCGGCGGCGCTTGCGCTGTGTTTGGCGGTGTTGCAGGGGATTTTGCCGTTGTGCGGCGTTTGGCGCGGGCGGGCGGCGTGGATTGATTCGGCGGGCAATTTAGCGGCGGCGCAGTTTGCGTTTTTGGGCGTTGCGCTGGCGTGTTTGGCGGCGCAGTTTGCGGCAAACGATTTTTCCGTGCTGTATGTGGCGGGCAATTCCAATACTTCGCTGCCGCTGTTTTACCGGCTGGCGGCGGTGTGGGGCGGGCACGAAGGTTCGCTGTTGCTGTGGGCGTTTATGCTGGCGGGATGGGGCGCGGCGGCGGCGCTTTTTTCGCGCCAGATGCCGCCGCTGATGCGGGCGCGGGTGCTTGCCGTGCTGGGATTAATTAGCGCCGGATTTTTAATGTTTACGCTGCTGACTTCCAATCCGTTTGCGCGGATTTTTCCCCCGCCGCAAGAAGGGCGCGATTTAAATCCGCTGTTGCAGGACCCCGGGCTGATTTTTCACCCGCCAATGTTGTATATGGGATATGCGGGATTTTCCGTCACTTTTGCGTTTGCCGCCGCTGCATTAATGGCGGGGCGGATGGATTCGGCGTGGGCAAAATGGGCGCGCCCATGGACGCTCGCCGCGTGGGTTTTCCTAACCGCCGGCATTACGCTCGGCAGTTGGTGGGCGTATTACGAGTTGGGCTGGGGCGGCTGGTGGTTTTGGGACCCGGTAGAAAACGCGTCTTTTATGCCGTGGCTTGCCGGCACGGCGTTGCTGCATTCTTTGGCGGGTTCGGACGCGCGCGGGGCGTTTAAGCCGTGGACGGCGTTGTTGGCGGTGCTGACTTTTTCGCTGTGTTTGCTCGGCACATTTTTGGTGCGTTCGGGAGTGCTGACTTCGGTGCATGCGTTTGCGTCCGACCCGGCGCGCGGGGTGTTTATTTTAATTTTCCTGTGCGCAGTCGTCGGGGGCGCGCTTGGTTTATACGCGCGGCGCGCGCAAACATTGTCGGCGGGCGGGGCGCGGTTTTCCGCGGTATCGCGCGAGGGCGGAATTTTAATCAACAATATTTTTCTAACCGCCGCCGCGTTCAGCGTTTTGCTCGGCACATTGTATCCGCTTATTTTGGAAGCGATGGGATTTGGCAAAATATCAGTAGGCCCGCCGTATTTTAATATTGTCATCGCGCCGCTGGTGGCGATTCCGGCGGCATTGTCGGCGGCGGGCGCGCTTTCGCGGTGGAAGCGCGACCAAGCCGCGCGTCTGGCGCGAAAGTTGCGTCCGGCGTTTTTTGCGGCGGCGGCGGCGGCGTTTTTGCCGTTGCTGGCAGAAGGCGAATACGAATGGAAAGCGGCGGCGGGATTGGCGCTTGCGTTTTGGATATTATTCGGCGTAATATCCGCGGCGGCGGCGCGGCGCAAAACATGGCGGCAGGCGGGCGGCTCGTTTTGGGGAATGCTTGCCGCGCATGCGGGGCTTGCGGTATTCGCCGCCGGAGTGACTTTGGCGAATACTTACGAAGCGGAGCGCGATATGCGGCTCGCGTTAAACGAACCGCAAACATTGGACGGGCGCGTTTTTCAATTGGAAAAAATATACGAAACGCAAGGGGCGAATTACGCCGCAACGGTCGCCGAAGTGCGGGTGTTTGAAAACGGGCGCGAAACCGCCGTGTTGCGCCCGGAAAAACGGCGTTATTTTTCCATGCCGGACAACCCGATGAGCGAAGCCGGAATCGCCCCCGGCTGGGACGGCGATATTTACGCGTCTTTGGGCGCGCCGTTGGGCGGCGGGGCGTGGAGCGCGCGGTTGCAAATCAAACCGTTTATTCGTTTGGTCTGGGGCGGCGCGCTGTTGATGGCGTTGGGCGGATTGCTCGCCGCCTTGGACCGCCGCTACCGCCGCGCATGAACCGTTTTTTGCCGCTGCTGTTTTTTTTGCCGCTCGCCGTTATTATGTTTGCCGGGCTGCAACTCAACCCGCGCGCCGTGCCGTCTCCGCTGGTGGGCAAACCCGCGCCGCAATTTTCTTTGCCGCTGTTGCGCGATGCGCCGGAAACTCCGCCGCAAAAAGTATCGCCGGAAAACATGAAAGGCAAAGCGTGGCTGTTAAATGTTTGGGCGTCATGGTGCGTTGGATGCCGCGCCGAACATGCGCTGTTGTTAAAAATGAAAGACGGCGGCGCGGAAATTGTCGGATTAAATTATAAAGACAAAGCGGAAGAAGCGCGGGATTGGCTTTTGCAGCACGGCGACCCGTATGTTTTTTCCGCGGCGGATGCGGACGGCGCGGCGGGGCTGGATTGGGGCGTCTACGGCGTGCCGGAAACTTTTGTCGTAGACGGCGGCGGCGTGATTCGCTACAAACACATAGGCCCGCTGGACGATGCGGCGGTGGAAGAAACCATTTTGCCGTTGTTAAAAGAATTGCAAAAAACGCCGTCATGAAAACATGTCCGCCGCCTAAAACGCCGCCGCCGTTTTTTGGCGCGGCGTTTGCGCGGTTTAATATTGCAACGGACAAATTGCGCCGTTGTAAAGTCATTAAAAAAACCGCGCCATTTATTTTTGCAAAAACAAAAACCGCGCCGTTTGCAACCGCCGTATTAAAAGTAAAACAAAAAATTGCGGCATTGTTATTCGGCGCGGCGTTATGTTTTGGCGCGGCGGCGGGCGGAATTGAAATTGCGGAGTTTGACACGGCGGAACAAGATGCGCGCTACCGCAATTTGGTTAAAGAATTGCGCTGCTTGGTTTGCCAAAACCAAATGCTCGCCGAATCGGACGCCGAACTCGCCGCCGACATGCGCGCCGTGATTGCCCGCATGGTGCGCGGCGGCGCGGAGGAATCGGAAGTGATTCGTTTTATGACCGCGCGCTACGGCGATTTTGTCCGCTACCGCCCGCCGTTGCAATGGAAAACCGCGGCGTTGTGGATTTTGCCGGTTGCGCCGGTGTTGCTTGCGCTGTGCTGTTTTCCGCTTTGGACGCGCCGCCGCCGCGCCGTTTTGGACGCGGAAAAATTGCGCCGCGCGGCGGAGATTTTACAAGAGGAAACGGAATGATTTTGTTTGGATTGTCCGCGGCGTTGATGATTAGCGCGGCGTTGGCGGCGGCGTTGTTTGTTTTTTTATTTCCGCGCCCGTTGCCGCGCGGCGATGCGCGGCGCGAAAACATCGCCGCGGCGCGGGCGCGCCTGCTGGATTTGCGCGCGGGGGAAGAATTTTCCGCCGAAGACGCGGCGGAATGCGAATTGGAAATTAAAACGCTGTTGCTGGAAGAAGCGGACGGCGAAGAAACCGCGCCCCCCGTTTTTTCGCCGCGCGCCGACAAAACCGGCGCGGCAATCGTTTTCGCCGCAATCGTTCCCGGCGCGCTGGCGTTGTATTTATATTTGGGAACGCCGTTTGCCGCAGTCGCGCCGTCCGTTGCGGACAACGGATTGCAACGGCATATTAGCGAAAAAGTTGTGGCGTTGCAAGCGCACATCGCGGAAAACCCGAATGACGAAGAAGCGCTTGCGTTAATGGGAAGAGTGATGACGGTATTGGGGCGCGAAGACGAAGCCGCAAAATATCTCGCCCGCGCGGCAAAAATCGCCGCCGAAAATGCGGATAAAAAAAGCGGAAATGAAAATAACGAAACGGATAAAATTGAAAACGGCGAAACGGAAAAAACCGGAGAGGGCGTGATGGAAAAAATTGAAGAAGGCGAAAAATACGGGAATTAATTGCCGTTAAGTTTTACGCTGTTTTTGATATTCTTTAATTCCGCCCGTCGTTTCGTCATTCCCGCGCAGGCGGGAATCCAAAAAGTTAACTGCGGCGGATTGATAAAATTGCAAGGCAAGGCGCGCATTTTGGATTCCCGCTTTCGCGGGAATGACGGCGGAGGGCGTTGGTTTTTGCGGCTGGCGGTTTGCAGTTTGCCGCTTAATTTTACTTTTCCGTCATTCCTGCGAAGGCAGGAATCTCTTTTGCCGTTTGATTGGGTTGAGATTCCTGCCTTCGCAGGAATGACGGTAAGGGCAGGAATGACGGGCAAGGATAGGAATGGACGGCAAGGGCAGGATGACGGGAATGGGGAGGAATGGCGGGCGGGATGCGGCTGGCGGTTAATGCCAAAAGGCGGCGGGGGGCGCAAAAATTGTCTGCAAAACGGCGTTTAATGTTGCTTTGTTTTGTGCTTCATCATTAAAAATATTCTTATGATTGCGTGAAAATTGCGGAAAAACAAAGGGGAAAAAATATTTGCGGAGATGGGTTGCGTTGGGCGGAAAATGGTGTATTATTGCCCTACGGCCTATTGCGCTTGCGGGAAAGTAAAAAACACCGTTTTTTCGCCGAAGGAGATAACTCCCCGGAAACTCTCAGGCAAAACAACCGCAAAACGCAGGGCCTGTCTGGAGAGTAAGCGCGGGTGCGCTTCACCGAAGGGGCAAGCCCGTGCGGGCGGAATCT
>JBPCWY010000173.1:0-11301 GCA_051009035.1 Gammaproteobacteria bacterium | reverse complement strand
CCCCCCGCAACGCCCGAAGAAGAGGGAGAAGCGGCGGCGGCGAGCTAAACGAAGCGGAGAACGAACAATGAAATATAACGAAATGAAAAACTGTTTTTGGAGCGCGCTGGCGGCGGGCGCGCTGGCGCTTTGCGCGCCTGCGGCGTTTGCGCAAGAGACGCAAGACGCCGCGCCGGCGGCCGGACAGGTAGGGGCGCAGGCGGCGGAAGAAGATAAAAAAGACGACCGCTCCCGTCCGGTGATGCCGCGCCTGTTTTTTAGCAACGAGCAGCGGCGTATTTTGGAGGTGGTGCGGCAGGAATTTATCACCGAAGCGGCGCTGGAATTTGAGGAGTTCGTGCCTTTCGTGCTTGCGCAGCAGGAGCTCGTGGAGGAAGTGGAAGATGTATTTCTCCGCAACGAAGATTTTCGCGTTGACGCGCTTGTGCGCAACCGCAAAACCGGCGCGGGCGCGATGTGGCTCAACAGCGACCAATACGGATTTGAAGATGTGTCCGGGGCGTTGAACCGCGAGGGCTTGACGGAGATTGCGCCCGAGTTGGACGGCACTTCTATTGTGGGAATTGATATATTTAACAATTCCCGTTTTGTAGTTAAAGTCGGGCAAAAACTCATCAAAGACGGGGAAGTGGACGAAACTTACCCCGTGGTGATTGTTAAAAGAAAATAATTCGTCCCCGGCGAAGGTAATGGAAAATCCCGCGGAGGCAAACGAGGAGAAAGTTTCCGGCACCGGACGGCGGCGCGCGTTGCTTGGCGTGTCTTCGGTTTTGGGCGGGGCGGGGGCGGCGGCGGCGATGGCGCCGTTTGCGGCGAGTTTGCGCCCCAGCCGCAAAACACGGGCGGCGGGCGCGCCGATTGCGGTTTCTTTGCGGAACATTAACGAAGGCGATTTGCGGATTGCGGTATGGCGGCAAAAGCCGGTTTGGGTGTTGCGCCGCAGCCGCAAAATGCTTGACGACATTGAAAAATTTTCCGCCGAAGAGTTGCTGGACCCGGATTCCGAAAGCAGCGCGCAGCCGGAATATTGCAAAAACAAAACGCGCTCCATTAAACCGGAATACTTTGTCGCCGTCGGGCTTTGCACGCATTTGGGATGCTCGCCCGGGCGCGAAAGCGGAAGGGGATTTTTGTGCGCCTGCCACGGTTCCCGTTTTGATTTTGCCGGGCGGGTGGTCAAAGGCAGCCCCGCGCCGCAAAACTTGTTTGTTCCCCCGCATTATTACGGCGAAGACGACAGCATCGTAATCGGCGCCGACTCGGCCGCCGCCTGACCGACATGGCAAACGGCGTTTCGTTGGGCGACTGGCTGGATAAAAGAATTCCATGGCGCGAATCGGTGCGCAAGCACCTGACCGAATATTACGCGCCGAAAAATTTCAACGGGTGGTACGCATTCGGCGCGCTGGCATTGCTGATGCTGGTCGTGCAAATTGTGAGCGGTATTTTTCTCACGATGAATTACAAGCCGGACGCGGAGCGCGCGTTTGCTTCGGTGGAATACATCATGCGCGACGTGCAGTGGGGCTGGCTGATTCGCTACATGCACTCCACCGGCGCGTCCTTCTTTTTTATCGTCGTTTATCTGCACATGTTTCGCGCCCTGCTTTACGGCTCCTACCGCGCGCCGCGCGAGCTCATCTGGCTTTTGGGGATGCTGATTTTTCTGGCATTAATGGCGGAGGCGTTTTTCGGTTATTTGCTGCCGTGGGGGCAAACTTCGTTTTGGGGCGCGCAAGTTATCGTCAATTTATTTTCGGCGATTCCCGGCGTGGGCGAATGGTTGTCCGATACGATACGGGGCGACTACGCGATTTCCGATGTTACGCTAAACCGCTTTTTTGCATTGCATGTCGCGGCGCTTCCTCTGGTGATAGTCGTTCTGGTTTTTCTGCACATCATCGCGCTGCACCAAGTCGGCTCCAACAACCCGGACGGCGTGGAAATTAAAGAAAACAAAAACGAAGCCGGCATCCCAAAGGACGGCATTCCGTTTCACCCGTATTATTCGGTGAAAGATACTTTTTGCGCGGTGGTATTTTTATGTTTTTTTGCGCTGGCAATGTTTTTTGCCCCGGAGATGGGCGGGTATTTTTTGGAATACTCGAATTTTGAACCGGCGAATCCGCTCAAAACGCCCGAACACATCGCGCCCGTCTGGTATTTCACTCCGTTTTACGCGATATTGCGGGCGGTGCCGCCGTTTTTGGGGACGCAAGTATGGGGCGTTTTGGCGATGGGACTTTCCATCGTATTGTTGTTTGCGTTGCCGTGGCTGGACCAGGGGGCGGCGCGTTCCATCCGCTACCGCGGCTGGCTTTACAAATCCGCGTTGCTCGTATTTGTCGTCAGTTTTATCGGACTGGGGGTTTTGGGCGTGCTTGCGCCGAGTGCGGGGCGGCAGGCGGCGGCGCAGTTTTTCTCGCTGATGTATTTCGCTTTTTTGTTGCTGATGCCGTTTTACACCCGCTGGGATAAAACGACTCCCGTCCCCGACCGGATTTCTTAATGCGCCGGGCATCGCCTTTCAAAACAGCCGTTGCGGCGTTTGCATCTGCATTTGCGCTTGCATTTGCGCCGCAGATTCTCGCCGCCGGGACGGCGGTAAACTTGCCGCAACCGCCGGTGGGACAAGGCGATGTGGAAGCCATGCAGCGCGGCGCGGCGGTTTTTGTAAATTACTGCATGGGATGCCACAGCATGCAATACATGCGTTACGGGCGGCTGGCGGAAGATTTAAAAATCAACGAAGCGCAGGTGGAAAAGTTTCTGATTCACAACTCCGCCGGTCTGGGGGATGGCATGCAAAGCGCGATGTCGCCCGAAGACGGCAAAGAATGGTTTTCGCAGGCGGCGCCGCCGGATTTATCGCTGTCCGCGCGCCTGCGCGGCGAAGATTGGATTTACGCCTACTTGCGCGGTTTTTACCGCGACCCGGCGCGCCCGACCGGCTGGAATAATACATTGTTTGAAAACGCCGCGATGCCGCATGCGCTGGCGGCGTTGCAGGGCGTATACGAACGCAACGCCGAAACCGGCGCGCTGGAGCAAGTATCCGAGGGGCGGCTTTCGCCCGCGGAATACGATGCGCTGGCGGGGGATGTCGCGGCGTTTATGGCATATGCGGGCGAACCGGTGCGCGGCGCGCGGCGCAAAACGGGCGCGCTGGTGATGGCGTTTTTATTTTTGCTGCTCCCCGCGACCTATTTCTTATACCGCGAATACTGGAAGGACATTCATTAATATGATGGTCGTTTTATATTCGGGCAGTTACTGCCCGTATTCCCACCGCTGCCGCATCGTCCTCAAAGAAAAGCAGATGGAAAGCGGGTTTGACATTAAGGATGTTGATTTAAACAACAAGCCCGAAGAGCTTTCCCTGTATAACCCCTACAACCAGGTGCCGGTTTTGGTGGACCGCGATGTGCAACTTTACGAGTCCAATATTATCAACGAATATTTGGACGACCGGTTTCCGCATCCGCAGCTGATGCCGACCGACATTATGCTGCGCGCGCGGGTGCGGATTTTAATGCATGTGGTTGACCGCGAGCTCTTCCGCCACGCGGATGTGCTGGAGCGCAAAACGGCGAAAAAACACCAGCGGGAAGCGGCGCGCAAACGCATCGCGGAAAACCTGATGATGCTGTCGCAAAATTTAACCAAAGGCGGAAAACACCTCGTCGACAACGAGTTTACTTTGCTGGACGCGTCTTTGGCGCCGCTTTTGTGGCGGCTGGAACATTACCGCGTCCCGTTGCCGCCGAAAGCGCTGCCGCTCCGAAAATACGCCGAGCGGCTGTTTTCGCGCGAGGCGTTTTCCGAATCGCTGACCGCGATTGAAAAAGCGATGCGCAAATGAATGTCGCGGAAGATGTTTCGTTCCGCCCCCATTTGTTGCGGGCGATGTGCGCGTGGTGCGCCGAAAAAGAATATACGCCGTATATTGCGGCGGAGGCGGACGGCCCCGGCGTACAAATCCCGCCGAATGCGGCGGGGGGCGGCAAAACCGTCATTCTTAATATTTCGCCGCAGGCGGTGCGCGATTTGTCGGTCGGCGAGACCGTATCATTTACCGCCCGTTTTCGCGGCGCGGCGTTTCATGTTATCTTGCCGATAGAATCGGTAACCGGAATTTATGCGCGCGAAACCGGCTCCGGTTTGTCTTTTCCGCCCGCCGCCCCGCGCGCGAAACCGGACAACGGCCCGTCTTTGCGGGTAGTATAAACGGGCGTTACCGCAACGGGTCGCATGGCGAAAAAATGCATTGTTTGGATTTTTGCGGCGGCGGCGTTGGCGGGATGCGCGTCCGGCAACACGGAAGAAGCGATGCTAAAACCGGCGGACGAAGCGGCGGAAAGCGCGGCGCGGGAAATCGCCGGCATTACGGGGCTCAACATCGGCGCGCACCGTTATATCGTAGCGGCGGAATTGGGCGCGCCGGTATTTAGCGGCGATGCGGCGGATATTTTTATATTCCAGCCGGAGCCGAATTTTATCGGCAAAGTCGGCAATGTCATGCACGGGTTTATCGCCGGAAAAACTTTCGGGTTGGCGCCCGGTTTTTCCCGCGGCGGCTCCGGGCTTAAAAACGCCGTTAAAATTAAAGTAGATTACGACTCCGGCGGTTATGTATCGGCGGTGTCCGTTTTGCGGGACGGCGCATGGGTTGCCGCCGCGCCGGAAAATTAAAAACGAAACGCCGTTTTGCGGATTAAATTTCCGCGGCAAAATTCACGGCGAAATAAAACGGGCGCGCAATCCGGCGATGCAAAATTGCGGGAAGGTTGAAAAATTTTTGCGAAGATTAATCGTCGTCAAAAAACGCTTTCGCTTTTTCCAGCCACGATTTTTCCTGCGGCGAATGGCGTTCCTGTTTCTTTTTTACGCTTTCCTCAAAACTGCGCAGCAGCTTTTTTTGCGCCGCGGTTAAATTAACCGGCGTCTCTACAAAAATACGGCAGAGCAAATCCCCCGGCGGATTGCCGCGCACATTGGGCGCGCCGCGCCCGCGTAGGCGCAATACCGCGCCGCTTTGCGTTTCGGGCGGCACGGTGATTTTAACTTTGCCGCCGCCCGGAGTCGGCGCTTCCACCTGCCCGCCCAGCGCGGCGGCGGTCATGGAAACGGGGATTGCAATATGCAAATTGTCGCCGTCCCGCTTAAACAGCGGATGCTCCGCCACTTGCACGCGCAAATGAAAATGGTCTTCAACGCCGCTGATATTTAACCGAATCGTTTCGCCGTCTTGGATGCCGGCGGGGATTTTGACCGCGATTGTGCGCGCCGTCCGGCGCACGCCTTCGCCGCCGCATTCCGGACAAGGCGTGCGGAATACTTTGCCGCGCCCGCGGCAACGCCCGCAAGTTTGCTGCATCGTAAAAAAACCGCGGTTGGTGCGCACGCTGCCGCTGCCGCCGCATTTCGGACACTCGGTCATTTTTTCGCCCGGCGCGCCGCCTTCGCCATGGCAGGAAACGCAAACCGAAGGTTCGTTTAGGCGCAATTCTTTTTTGCAGCCGTTGAATGCTTCTTCAAATCTTAACCGGAGGGAAATAACGCGCTGGCGCGGGGCGCGCGCGCCGCCGCCGAAAAAATCGCTGAACAAATCGTCAAATACGCTGGAAAAATCCGAACCGCGCGCGCCGCCGCCCTGTTCAAACGCGGCGTGGCCGAAACGGTCGTAAGCGGCTTTTTTTTCCGCATCCGACAGGACGGCGTAAGCTTCCTGCAAGGTTTTAAATTTTTCTTCCGCCGTGCCGTCTTCCGGGTTACGATCGGGATGGTATTTCATCGCCAGCCGCCGGTAGGATTGTTTAATCGCCGCGCCGTCCGCGTCCCGCGGGACGCCGAGGACTTCGTAATAATCGCGTTTCATCCGCGCCGGAAATTATTTTTTGCCGTTCGGTTTTTTGCCGTCTTCGTCGACATCTTGAAATTCGGCGTCCACAACATCGTCCGCGCCGTTTGCCGCGGCATCTTTTTCGGGCGCGTTTTTTTGCGCCAGCGCGGCGGCGGCCATGGCGAGGGCCTGCGTTTTTTCGTTGATGGATTCAATGTCGTTTCCGGCGCGCGCTTCTTCGGCTTCTTTGGCGGCGCTTTCAATTTTTTCTTTTTCCGCCGCGGCGAGGGACGCGCCGTTTTCGTCCAGCGCGCGGCGCGCGGAATGCAAAACGGCGTCGCACTGGTTGCGCGCCTGCGCCAGGGCGGTCGCTTGTTTGTCTTCTTCGGCGTGTTCTTCCGCGTCTTTAATCATCTTGGCGATTTCGTCGTCGGACAAGCCGGAGGACGATTTAATCGTAATGTTGTTTTCGCGCCCGGTTTTTTTGTCGCGCGCCGAAACATGGACGATGCCGTTTGCGTCAATGTCAAATGCGACTTCAATTTGGGGCGCGCCGCGCGGGGCGGGCGGAAGGTCTTCCAAATTAAACTGCCCCAGCGATTTGTTGGCGGCAGCGACTCCCCGCTCGCCTTGCAGCACATGAATCGTCACCGCCGGCTGGTTGTCGGCGGCGGTGGAAAACACTTTGGAAACTTTGGTGGGGACGGTCGTGTTTTTTTCAATCAGCGCGGTCATCACGCCGCCTTCGGTTTCAATCCCCAAAGACAGCGGCGTCACATCCAAAAGCAAAACATCCTTGACATCGCCCTGCAACACCGCGCCCTGCACCGCGGCCCCGGCGGCGACCGCTTCGTCCGGATTGACATTGCGTTTGGGCGCCGCGCCGAAAATTTCTTCCACTTTCTTTTGCACCGCCGGCATGCGCGTCATGCCCCCGACCAAAATAACTTCGGTTATTTTTCCGGGGGCGAGCTTCGCGTCTTTGAGCGCGGTTTCGCAGGGTTTCACCGTCCGTTCAATTAACGCCGCCACGAGCGATTCTAATTTCGCGCGGGTGAGAGTCGTTACCAAATGTTTCGGTCCGGTAGAATCGGCGGTGATGTAGGGCAGGTTAATTTCGGTCTGCGCCGCGGAAGACAATTCTATCTTCGCTTTTTCGGCGGCGTCTTTAAGGCGTTGCAGGGCGAGAATGTCGTTTTTTAAATCAAACCCCTGCGTTTTCTTAAATTCGTCCGCCAGATAGTTAATTAACTCCTGGTCAAAATCTTCGCCGCCCAAAAAAGTATCGCCGTTGGTGGACAATACTTCAAATTGTTTTTCGCCGTCTACATCGGCGATTTCAATGAGCGAAATGTCAAATGTGCCGCCGCCCAAATCAAACACCGCGACGGTGCTGTTTTTGGGCGCTTTGTCCATGCCAAAAGCGAGCGCCGCCGCCGTGGGCTCGTTGATAATCCGCCGCACATTCAAACCGGCGATGCGTCCGGCGTCTTTTGTCGCCTGCCGCTGCGCGTCGTTAAAATAGGCGGGGACGGTGATGACCGCTTCGGAAACGGTCCCGCCCAAATATTCTTCGGCGGTCTTTTTCATTTTTTGCAAAATCTTCGCCGAGATTTCCTGCGGCGAAAACTTGCCGCCTTTCGCTTCCACCCACGCATCGCCGTTTTTCGCCTTGACGATGGAATAGGGCGCGAGCTTGCGTTCTTTTTTGGTTTCGGAATCTTCAAAGCGGCGTCCAATCAGCCGCTTGACCGCAAACAGGGTATTTTTGGGGTTGGTAATCGCCTGCCGTTTGGCGGCGGCGCCGACCAAGGTTTGCCCGTCGTCGCTAAACGCCACGACCGAAGGAGTCGTGCGCCCGCCCTCCGCGTTTTCTATGATATGCGGCTTGTCGTTTTCCACGACGCAAACGCACGAATTTGTCGTGCCTAAATCTATGCCGATAATTTTTCCCATTGCGGTTTCTCCAAAAATAAATGCGGGTTAGGCGGTTTCCGCCGGTTTTTTAACTTTGACTCCGGCGGGGCGGACGACCCGCCCGTTGAGCGTGTAGCCGCATTGAATCACGGCGGCGATGGTGTTTGCCGGCTCGCCGGTTTCAACGCCGAAAGATTGGTGCAGGTTGGCGTCAAAAAGCGCGCCGATGTCGGGGCGCACCGGGCGGATGCCGTTGTTTTCCATGATGTCGGCGAGTTTGCGCAGCGTCAGCGAAACGCCTTCGCCCGCTTCGCCGCCCGCTACGGCGGCTTCCAAACAATCGCGCACTTCGCAGATTCCGTGCGAAAAGCGGTTTAGGGCGAAATCGCGCGCTTTTTTAATCTCGCTTTCGGCGCGTTTGAGCGCGTTTTCTTTGTCGGCAACGGCGCGCAAATATAAATCGCGCAACGCCGCCGCATCGTAATTTGCCAGCGGGTCGGTTTTTTGTGCCGCGCCGCCGTCCGCCGTTTCGCCCGCGCCGTCCCCGGTTTTGCCGGAATTTTCGGAATCGGAATTGCCGGAATGCTCCGCGCCGGATTGGGCGGAAGCGGCTTTTTGCGCCGCGGTTTTATCGGTTGCCTTTTGGGTTTCCGCGGCGGCGGTTTCCGTTTCCGCTGGTTTCGCGCCTGCTTCTTTTACAACCGCATCCGCCGCCGAATCTGTTGCCAAATTTGTTGCCAAATCTGCCGCCGAATCCGCGCCGGTTTGCGCCGCCGCGGAGGCGCGCCCGTCCGCTTGCGGGGACGCGGAATTCCCTTTTTTCGCGGGTTTCCGGTCTTTGTGTTGGTCTTTGGTTGATTTTTTGCCCACGGGCGAAACTCCAATTTATCTGTAAAATTCCAGCAATAAACAATATGGGGGCGGCGGGGCGCAATATCAAGGGTTTATGGGTATTTTTCCCAAACAAAATTTTCCGAAATTCCCGCCGCCGTTTTTGCGCCGGAGTGAATCCGAATGCAATTTTTTCCGCGCCCGTTTTACGCCGCCGTTTTACGCCGCAAAAATATAGCGGCGAGCGGCAGGGCGGCAAAAAACGCCAGCGCGGGGGCGATTCCGTTCGGCGAAATATCCATCGCCGCCCCAGTCGCCGCCGGACCAAAAAGCGCGCCCGCGCCGTAGGAAAATCCAAAAAGCGCGTTGGCGGCGGCGAGTTTTCCCGCCGCAAAAAAGCGCGCCATTTGCGCAAGCCCCAGCGGATACACCGCCATCAACAATCCGCCCCAGATTCCAAAACACGCCATGCGGGGGAAGTTTTGCCAATTCCATTCCGCCGCCGCGCCGCCGCCGAGAAAAAACGGCAACGCTACCGCCCCCAAAACGCCGCATCCCGCCGCCGCCGCCAAAGTCCGGCGCACATTAAATTTATCCGCCACCACGCCCACCGCCGGTTGCACGAGAAGAGCCCCCACGCTAAAAATGGTGATTAAAAAAACCGCGTCCGCGACCGAATATTCCAATTTGCGGGCGTAGACCGGGAGCAAATCATAAACCGCCATTTCCGTAGCGCCGAGCGAAAAAGCGCAAATAAACGGCAGCGGCGCAAGCGCAAACATGCGCGGAAATTCCGATTTGCCCGTTTCGGGGACGGCGATTTTTCGGATATTCGCCGCCCGCACGAGCGCCGCCGCCGTTGCCGCCAAACCCGCCGCAACGACAAACGGCGTCCAGCCGTCAATGCCGGTAAAACGCAGCATAACCGGACCGGCGGCAAACCCGAGCGAAAACCCCGTGGCATACAATCCCAAAATTAAACTGCGGCGCGCGGGCGGCGCAAGCGCGGTAATCACCGTTTCGGCGACGACAAAAACCAGCCCCAACGCCAAACACGCCGCAAAATAAATCGCAAACCACGCCGCCAAAGAATCGTCAAACAATTTATACGACAAATTGGCGGCGACGATGACTAACAACAGCATAAACAGAACATTTCCCGCGCCCCAGCGGCGCACGAGCGCGGGCGCAAACGGCGTGCCGATGACCGCGCCCAGCCCGATATTTGCGCCGAACAAACCGATGAGCGCCGAGGAATATCCGCGCGCTTCCAAATTTAAAGTTAATACCGGCAAAATCAGCGAACCGGCGGTGGCAAAAATGCCGATGCAGGAAATCGCCGCGGCGAGCGCAAACTTGTCGCCGCGCGTCATGTTTTGAGAATCATAAATTTTCGCTTGCCGACTTGCGCGACGGTTTCGCCGCCGCGCGGGAGTTTGTATTCCGGATCCGCCGCCGTTTTGCCGTCCAAACGCACCGCGCCCTGCAAAACCAGCCGCTTCGCCGCCGAGCCGCTTTCCGCCAACCCCGCCGCTTTCAACACATAAAACAACGGCGGCATATCGCCTTCGCCGCCCACGGCGTATTGCGGTATATCTTGCGGAATTTCTTTGCGTTGAAAAAGGCGCTTAAAATTTTCCGCCGCCGCGTCCGCTTTTGTTTCGCCCCAAAAGCGCGCGCAAATTTCGCGCGCCAGCGCTTTTTTGTGCAATACCGGATTTTCGCCGGACGACTGCATCGCGGCGATTTCCGCGCCGCTTTTTGCCGAAAGCAAAATGTAATAACGCCGCATCAATTCGTCCGAAACGGACATGATTTTTCCGTATATTTCTTCGGGCGGCGCGGTGATGCCGATGTGGTTGCCCGCGCTTTTGGACATTTTTTGTACGCCGTCCGTGCCTTCTAAAAGCGGCATCGTCAACACGCACTGGCACTCCATGTTTTCCTGCCGCTGCAATTCGCGCCCGACCAGCAAATTAAATTTTTGGTCGGTGCCGCCCAATTCCACATCGGCGCGCAACGCCACGGAATCGTAACCCTGCACGAGCGGGTATAAAAATTCGTGGACGGCGATGGGGCGTTCGCCGCGGTGCCGCTTGGCAAAATCGTCCCGCTCCAACATGCGGGCGACGGTGTATTTGGACGCCAGCCGGACGACATCGGCGGCGCGCATCTCGCCGAACCATTCCGAGTTGCGCCGCACTTCGGTTTTATCGCGGTCCAAAATTTTAAATACTTGTTCGGCGTAGGTTGCGGCGTTTTGTTCTATGGCGTCCGGCGAAAGCGGCGGACGGGCGGAATCGCGTCCGCTGGGGTCGCCGATGGCGGCGGTAAAATCGCCGATAAGAAAAATCACGGTATGCCCGAGTTCTTGAAAGTGGCGCATTTTTTGCATCAGCACGGTATGCCCCAAATGCAAATCGGGGCTGGTCGGGTCAAAGCCCGCCTTGACGCGCAACGGGCGGCGGAGCGCGAGTTTATCGCGCAATGCGCCATCGGGAAGGGATTCTTCCGCGCCGCGCAACAGCCGGGAAAGCGAATCGGACATAACGCGATTCTACCGCTTACGCCGAAAGTTTGGAAATATCGGCGACGCAATTAAGCAGCGCGCGCAATTCGCGCAACAGCGCAAAGCGGTTGCGGCGGATTTTTTCGTCTTCGGCATTAACCAAAACTTCGTCAAAAAACGCGCCAACGGGCGCGGCGGCTTT
>JBPCWY010000172.1:0-19476 GCA_051009035.1 Gammaproteobacteria bacterium | reverse complement strand
GCGAATTTGATTTAACGCCGGGCGGCATTATTAAACGGCTAAATTTGTGGCGTCCGATTTACCAGATTTCGGCGGCGGGCGGACATTTCGGGCGCGCCGCGGCGGACGGATTTTTTCCTTGGGAATCTCCGCAACCGCTGGCTTAACTCCCGCTTTGCCGCCCGATTTTTCCCATGAAAAATAATCCGCAAAATTCGCCGCCGCAGCCGGTTTTGCGGTATTTGCAAAATTTTCTTAACGGGACGGTTTCCGCCAAAGACGCGGAAGACGCGGCGCACATGCGGTATCCGACCGCAATTTCGCGGACGCTCGGCATGCGAATTGTGGAAGTCGGGGCGGGCATGGCGGCGGTAGAAATTGACGCCGACCCCGAAAAACACGGCAACCAGCAGGGGACGGTGCATGGCGGTTTGTTGTGCGAACTCGCCGATGCCGCTATCGGCACGGCGCATTCCACGCTGATGCGGGAAGGGGAAACCTTTACGACTTTGGAATTGAAGGTCAATTTTTTTCGCCCGTCATGGAAAACCCGTTTGCGCGCAACCGCCTCGCCGTTGCATGGCGGCAACACCGTCTCCCACTACCAATGCGCGATTGTGCGGGAAGACGGCAAAACGGCGGCGGCGGCGTTTTCCACGGTAATGACTTTGCGCGGCGAACAAGCGCGCGGGCGTTGATTTTTTTCGCCGGAAAGCGGCGGGATTTGCGGAAATAGCGGAAATTTTCGGGATTGGCGGGAATCCGAAAACCGCCGCCGGCGGTTAAAAGCAAGCGCCGAAATTGCCCGGGTTGCAGGACAAAAAAATTGCAAAAATAAGCAAAATCCGAAAAATTGTGTATAATCATGCCAGCGCGCCGCCGTTTGCGGGGCGGGTATTAACAAAAGGAGAAAAACAATGAAAAATAACCAAAATAAATGGACGCGGCGCGGGGCGTTGAAAGCGGGCGCGCTGGCTTTGGGCGCGGCGGCGGCACCGCAGTTTTTTGTCCGCCGGGCGTGGGCGGAGGATTTTCGCAACGACCCGGAAAAATCGGGCAAACTCGTCTTCGGGTTTAATGTGCCGCAAACCGGCGCGTATTCGGACGAGGGCGCGGACGAGTTGCGCGCCTACAAACTCGCCGTCAAACACATCAACGGCGAAGGGGACGGCGGCATGCTCAATACGATGAAGCCGTGCTTGCTGGACGGCAGCGGCGTCAACGGCAAAAAAGTGGAATATGTCACCGGCGATACGCAAACCAAATCGGACGCCGCCCGCGCTTCCGCCAAGCGGATGATTGAAAAAGACGGCGTGATTATGTTTAGCGGCGGCTCGTCTTCGGGCGTGGCGATTGCCGTGCAGGGGCTGGCGCAAGAAACGGGAGTCGTGTTTATGTGCGGGCTGACCCATTCCAACGACACGACCGGCAAGGACAAGCGGCGCTACGGATTCCGCCATTTTTTCAACACCCACATGTCCGGTTTGGCGCTGGGCCCGGTGCTGGAAAAAGAATTCGGCACCGACCGCAGCGCATACCACCTGACCGCCGACTATACTTGGGGCTGGTCGCAGGAAGGTTCCATTAAGGACACCACCGAAGCGCTGGGCTGGAATACCGTGCAAGCGGTGCGCACGCCGCTAGGGGCGGGTGATTTTTCCCAATACATTACGCCGGTGCTTAATTCCGGCGCGGATGTGCTGGTCCTGAACCACTACGGGAAAGACATGATTAATTCCCTGACGCAGGCGGTGCAATTCGGGTTGCGCGACAAGGAAGTCAACGGGCGCAATTTTGAGATTATCGTCCCGCTGTATTCCCGCCTGATGGCGCAGGGCGCGGGCGAAAATGTCAAGGGCATTCTCGGCACGACAAACTGGCACTGGTCGCTGAAAGACGACGGCTCGGAAGCGTTCGTCAAATCGTTCGGGCAGGAATACGGTTTTCCGCCGTCCCAAGCGGCGCAAACCTGCTACGCGCAGGCGGTGTTATACGCCAACGCCTGCCAGACGGCGGGGACATTCTATCCGCCCGAAGTCATTAAAACTCTGGAAGGGTTTAAGTTTGACGGGCTGGGCAACGGCGCGACCGAATACCGCGCCTCCGACCACCAATGCATGAAAGATGTGCTTGTCGTGCGCGGCAACCAAAACCCGACTTCCAAGTTTGATGTTTTGGAAGTCGTCCAGGAAGTCCCGCGCGCGCAGGTGGACTACGACCCCGCCATTTTTGGCGGCGAACTCGGCCCCTACGAAGTATAACCGCCGCCGCGCGTTTTCGCCGGGGGTTTTCTCCGGCGGGATGCGGTTTTTCCGATGGATGCGGTTTTACTTCAACTCTTAAACGGCTTGGACAAGGGCGGCGCTTACGCGCTCATCGCCCTCGGGTTGACCCTCGTATTCGGCACTTTGGGCGTCGTCAATTTCGCCCACGGCGCGCTGTTTATGCTGGGCGCGTTTTGCGCGGTCACGACACAAAAACTCCTCACATTTTCCAAAAAAATAAAAGACGAAAATGTGACTTCTTTTGACGCTTACATTGAAAAACCGTATTTGGAAATTTGGTTCGGCGATACCGGCGCGGCGGTAATTGATTTTGCCGTGCCGCTGTCCATCCTGCTCGTGATTCCCGCGATGCTGGGGGCGGGGCTGGCGATGGAGCGCGGGTTGATTCAATTTTTTTACAAACGCCCGCACGCCGAACAAATTTTAGTAACTTTCGGTTTGGCGATTGTCGTGCAGGAAATTATAAAATCCATTTACGGGGCGAATCCAATTCCCACCCCGCCCCCGGCGATAGCATCGGGAAGCGCCGACATCGGCGCGTTGTTTGGCGCGCCCGGCGGTTTGGTGTATCCGTGGTGGCGGCTGATTTATCTGCTGTTTTCGCTGTGCGTTATTGGCGCGGTATTTATGGCGCTGCAATGGACGACTTACGGCATGGTCGTGCGCGCCGGAATGCGCGAGCGCGCGACGGTGGAATTGCTCGGCATTAATATTGAGCGGCGTTTTATGGTGGTATTCGGCATGGCGGCGGTAGTTGCCGGATTGGCGGGCGTGATGTACGCGCCGATTGTGCCGCCGGACTACCACATGGGCGCGGATTTTCTCGTGCTGTCGTTTGTCGTTGTTGTCGTGGGGGGCATGGGTTCTTTGGGGGGGGCGGTGGCGGCGGGATTTTTACTGGGGATTTTACAATCGGCGGCGTCCACCAATTTTGCCAAAGAAATATTTCCCGGCATTGACCAAATCATTATTTATCTGGTCGCCGTGGCGATTTTGCTGGCGCGTCCGCGCGGGCTGATGGGGCGGCGCGGCGTGATGGAAGAATGAACGCGCCCGCCGCCGCGCCGCCCGCGCCCGCCGCCGCGCCCAAAATGCGCGCCCGCAAAAGGGAATTGTTGGTGGATTTTTCCGAATGGCGCGTCATGTTAATTTTCGCCGCCGTCGTGCTGGCGATGCCGCTGTGGTTGAAACTTGTCGGCGCGGGCTATCCGGACTTGCTGCAAAAATTTGCCATCTACGGCGTGTTTGCCATCGGGTTTAATATTTTATTCGGCCTCACCGGCCACTTGTCATTCGGGCATGCGGCGATTCTCGGCGTCGGTTCTTACGCCGCCGTATGGACTTTTAAATTGCTGACAATGAATGTCCTGCTGGCGGTCGTTTTAGGCGCGCTTGTTGCGGGGCTTTTTTCGGCGGTTATCGGATATATCTGTTTGCGCCGTTCCGGAATTTATTTTTCCATCCTAACTTTGGCGCTGGCGCAGATGTGCTACAACCTCGCCTATTCCGTGCTGACGCCGATTACCAACGGCGAAACCGGCTTGCAGCTGGAAATGAAAGACCCGCGCATTATTGACAATTTTATCGCCCCGCATATCGGCGAAGGTTTGCCGTTGACGAATTTTTTCGGAATCAAAATGAGCGGTTATCCGGGTTTTTATTTTTGCGCGGTCGCGCTGATTTTGGCGTTTTGGTTTTCGTTGCGGGTGTTTCGCTCGCCGTTTGGATTGCAGCTGCTCGCCGTCAAATCCAACATGCGGCGGATGAATTACACCGGCTACCACACGCGCCCGTATTTGCTGACCGCGTTTTTCATTTCGGGTTTGTATGCGGGGCTGGCGGGGGCGTTGCTGGCGGCGACCGACCCGCTGGCGGGCGCGGAAAGAATGCAATGGACGGCGTCCGGCGAAGTCGTGCTGATGACGATTTTGGGCGGCGCCGGGACGCTCATCGGTCCGCTCTTGGGCGCGAGCGTTATTAAATATTTTGAGAATATTTTTTCGGCGTATAACCATGAAACGTTAGTGGAAGCGTTTTCGTTTTTGCCTTCCGGCGCGGCGGAATTTTTGGCGGCGCTGGTGTCGCCGTTTGTCGGCGAAGGATGGCACATGACTTTGGGGTTGTTGTTTATGATGGTGGTTATTTTTCTGCCCGGCGGAATTATGGAAGGCGTGGAGCGGGTGCGCAGGCGGTTTGCAAAATGAGCGTGCTGTTTCGGGTGAGCGGGGTGAACAAAACTTTCGGCGGATTGCAGGCGCTGTCCAACATCAATCTGGAAGTGGAAGAAGGCGTGACCTACGCGATTATCGGGCCCAACGGCGCGGGCAAATCCACTTTGTTAAATGTATGCGTGGGGCTGCTGCCGCCGGATACCGGCAAGGTGGAATTTTGCGGCGATATATTAACCGGCAAACACCCGCACGAAATTAACCAGCTGGGCGTGGCGCGCGTATTTCAGACGCCGGAGATTTTTTCCGAATTGACTCTTTTGGAGAATGTAATGATTTCGGCGTTTTCGCGCCGCGACGGTTCTTTTTGTTTCCGCCCGCTTCGCCCGTTGCGCGGCGAAACGGAAATACGCGACGAAGCGGCGCATTATTTGGAAGATTTGGGAGTCGCCGATTACGCGCACATGCCCGCCGCCAATTTATCGCGCGGCGACAAGCGGCGGCTGGAGCTCGCGATGTGTCTGGCGCAACGCCCGCGCTTGTTGCTGCTGGACGAACCGACCGCCGGCATGTCGCGCCACGACACAAACCGGACGATAGAAATTCTCCAAAAAATTAAATCGCGGGGCATGACAAAAATTATCATTGAACACGACATGCATGTCGTGTTTAGTTTGGCGGACCGCATTTCGGTTTTGGCGCAGGGCGCGGTGATTGCCGGCGGCTTGCCGGACGAAGTGCGCGCCGACCCGAAAGTGCAGGAAGCGTATTTGGGCGGGGCGCGCGAATGAGCGATACTTTTTTTTCATGCGCCGGAATGCGCTCGTATTACGGCGAAAGTTATGTCGTGCAGGATGTCGGTTTTTCGGTGTCGCGCGGCGAAATTGTCGCGCTCTTGGGGCGCAACGGCGCGGGCAAAACTTCCGTGCTGCGAACATTGGCGCGCATGGCGCAGCCCGCGTTAAATCAGGGCGAGATATGGTTGGAAGGCGCGCCGTTGCACGACATGCCGGCGTGGCGCGCGGCGCGGTTGGGGGTGAACTTAGTGCAGGAAGACCGGCGCATTATCGGCGGTTTGACGGTGGAAGAAAATTTGCAGCTGGCGCAAATTGCGCCGCCCGCGGGCTGGCCGTTGGAGCGCATTTACGAACATTTTCCGCGCTTGGCGGAACGCCGCAAACAAGACGGCACGACATTATCGGGCGGCGAACAGCAGATGCTGGCGATTGCGCGGGCGTTGGCGCGCGACATTAAATTGTTGTTGCTGGACGAACCTTACGAAGGGCTTGCGCCGGTCATCGTGCAAGAGATTGAGCGGATATTGGAAGGCATCAAAAAGCTCAACATCACCGCCGTGTTAGTGGAGCAAAACGCGGTCGCCGCCCTGCACCTCGCCGACCGCGCTTTAATTTTGGACTCGGGCGAAATCGTCTTTGAAGGCGCGGCGCGCGAAGTGCTGGACAACAAAGAAATCCGCCGCGAATATTTGGCGGTATAACCCGCCGCTGTTATTTCTGGACAAACATAAATTAACGCCGCGCTTTTTTTTGCACGCTGTTATAATTCCCTCGTGTCCGCTTCGCTTTCTATTGTTGCCGTTTGGCGTTATCCGGTTAAAGGGCTGGGGGGCGAGTTGTTGCCCGCCGCCGAAGTTTTGCGCGGGCGGGGGATTGCCGGGGACAGGCGGTGGATGCTCGCTTCGTCCGATATTTCGCGTCTTTTGGACGGGGGCGAAAAATGGCGTCCCTGGCGTTACGGACCGACTCTTAAAACGGATTCGCGTTTGGCGCGGTTGCGCGCGTCTTTGCGGGGCGCAATATTAACCGTGGAAGCGCGCGGCGGCGGGGCGGCATGCGGCGACATGGAAAGCGCCGAAGGGCGGCGCGCGGTTGAAGATTTTTTGCGGGAGTTTTTGGAAGACGATGCGCTCGTGCTGGCGGATTGCGAACGGCGTCCGGCGTGGGATTATGCCGATACGCCGCTGACCGCGGTGTTTTCCGAAAGCATTGCGGATTTGTCCCGGCGGGCGGGCGCGCCGTTGGCGGCGGCGCGGTTTCGCGCCAATATCGTTTTGGACGGGGGCGCGGCGTGGGACGAAATGAAATGCATCGGCGGCGAATTGTCGCTGGGCGCGGAAGTTAAATTATCGGCGGCGGAAGCCGTTACCCGTTGCGCCGCGACAAGGGTCAATCCCCAAACGGCGGAGCGCGACATGCATGTGCCGGAGCAGTTGCTTAAATTTTACGGGCATAACGAAATGGGAATTAAATTCGGCGTCGTGGCGGGCGGCGCAATCGCGCCCGGCGATGCGGCGATATGGCGGTAAACCGCCTTGCGGATTCGCTGAGTCCGTATTTGCGCCAGCACGCGGACAATCCGGTGCATTGGCAGCCGTGGGACGGCGAAGCGTTGCGGCTGGCGGCGCGGGAGGACAAGCCGATTTTGTTGTCGGCGGGTTATGCGGCGTGCCACTGGTGCCATGTGATGGCGCACGAGTCGTTTGAAGACGCGGAAACGGCGGCGCTGATGAACCGTTATTTTGTCAATATTAAAATTGACCGCGAAGAGCGCCCGGATTTGGACCGCATTTACCAGGCGGCGCATTATGTTTTTGCGCGCCGCGCCGGGGGGTGGCCGCTGACGATGTTTTTGACTCCGGCGGGCGCGCCGTTTTTTGGCGGCACATATTTTCCGCGCGAAGCGGGGCGCGGCATGCCGTCTTTCAAATCGGTGTTGGAGCGGGCGGCGGAGGCGTGGCGCGGGCGGCGCGGCGAAATAGAAGAACAAAACGCGCGCATCCTGCCGTTTTTGCGCGGGTTGGATTCGCATCCGCCTTCTTCCGGCGCGTTGGACGATGCGCCGGCGCGCGAAGCGGCGCGCATTTTTTCCGGAATGATTGACCGCGAAGAAGGCGGTTTTCGCGGCGCGCCGAAGTTTCCGCATCCGGCGGAGTTTGCGTTTTGTTTGGAAACGGCGGAGAGTTTTCTGGATGCGGAAAATTTACAGGCAGCGAAAAATTTGCCGATAGCGGAAAATTTGCAAACAGCAAAAAGTTTGCCGGATACAGAAAATTTAAAAACAGCGGACAATTTACAGACGGCGGAAAATTTGCAAACGGCGGGCAATTCAAAAACAGCGGAAAATACGGGCGGCGAATTATCGGACGGGGTAAAGCTGACTTTGCAAAAAATCGCGGCGGGCGGTTTGGCGGACCATGCGGGCGGCGGTTTTTTTCGTTACGCCGTGGATGAGCGTTGGGCGATTCCGCATTTTGAAAAAATGCTTTCCGACAACGGATTATTGCTGGCGTTGTTTGCCGATGCGGCGCGCGTTTTTGATGCGCCCGAATTTGCGCAGGCGGCGGAGCGCATTGCCGAATGGGCGTTGCGCGAGATGCGCGCGGCGGGCGGCGCGTTTTATGCTTCGCTGGACGCGGATTCGGCGGGAGGCGAGGGCGCGTTTTATGTTTGGGACGGGGCGGAAATTAAACGGCTTTTGCCGTCCGAAGAATACGCCGTTTGGGAAGCGCATTTCGGGCTTTTAGCCGGGGCGAATTTTGAAGGCAAACACCACTTGGCGCGGCGGCAAACGGAATCGCAAACGGCGGCGGCGTTAAACATTCCCCCGCAAGAATGCGCGGCGCGTCTGGCTGCGGCGCGGGCGCGGTTATATGCCGCGCGCGCCGTCCGCCCGCGTCCGGCGACGGACGATAAAATTTTGGCGGGTTGGAACGGGCTGATGATTCGCGGGTTGGCGCGGGCGGGGAGAATCTTAAACCGCGCCGAATGGATTACCGCGGCGGCGGCGGCGTTGGATTTTATCCGCCGCGAAATGAATGCGGACGGGCGGCTTTGCGGAGTTTGGCGCGGGCGGCGCGGGGGCGCGGCGTTTTTGGACGATTGCGCGTTTGTGCTGGACGCCGCGCTGGAATTATTGCGGGCGGATTTTCGCGCCGATACTTTGCAGTTTGCCATTTCCATTGCAACGCAAATGCGCGCGCATTTTGAAGACGCGGAACGGGGCGGATTTTTCTTTACGCCGGCGGACGGCGAAAAATTAATTCGCCGCCCCAAACCGGCGGACGACGAAGCCGCCCCGTCCGGAAACGGAATCGCCGCGCGCGCTTTGCCGTTGTTGTCGTATTTAACCGGAGACGAACAATGGGCGCGCGCCGGAGAAAAAACCGTGCGGGCGTTTTACGGGAGCATGCAAAGCCGTCCCGCGGGCGCGGCTTCGCTGCTTTCCGCGTTGCGGGATTATCTCGCGCCGCCGCCTATTGTATTGTTGCGCGGAGATACCGCCGCGTGCCGCCGTTGGCGCGAAAAATTGCCGCGCGGCGCGGCGGTTTTTATCCTGTCCGAAGATGTTTCGGATTTGCCCGCCGCATTGCAAAAACCCGCGCCCGCGCGGGGCGCGCGCGGTTATGTGTGCGCCGGTTTTTCGTGCATGCCGCCGGCGGATTCTTTGGACGAATTGCGCGCGCAATTAAAAACCGCCGCGGCGCAAAATTGATTCCGCCGCAATGCCGCCCGCCGCGTTTTATATCCGGCGTAAATTGCGGCGCGCGGCATGCGTTCGTTTGCGGCGGGGCGTAAATGCTGCCGTTAATTGCCGCGGCGTTTGTCGGCGGCGTTTGTTTATTCCAATTCCAAACGGAAATCCCAAACGCGGCGTGGGCGGCGCTGTTGCTGCCGCTGCCGTTGTTGCCGTTTCGCCGCGCGCGCGTTGCGGCGGCGTTGTTGTTTATTTTTGCCGCCGGTTTTAATTACGCCGATTTTCGCGCCGGATTGCGCATCGCGCAAAAAGTTCCGGCGGCGTTGGAATGGCGCGATATTGTCGCGGAAGGAATCGTGCGCGGTTTTCCCGATACGGAAGCGGGGCGGACGCGGTTTGATTTTGACATTGAAAACATTGTTTCGCCGCCGCAAAAATTGCGCCTGCGCGCCCGCCTCGCCGATTACCACCATGGCAAACCGCCCGCGGCGGGGATTAAAAACGGCGCGCGATTGCGGATTAAAATTCGCATCCGCCCGCCGCGCGCCAATTTTAATCCGGACGGATTTGATTACGCCGGATGGCAGTTTGCGCGCGGCATTCGCGCCGCCGGATATGTGCGCGGGACAATCGCGGTGTTGGAAGAAGGCGGCGGCTGGCGCGATTCTGTGCGGCGGCGCGCTCTCGCCGCGCCGTTCGGCGAATTTTTGGCGGCGCTCACAGTCGGCGACCGCTCCGCTATTTCGGACGCGCAATGGCAAGTTTTGCGGCGCACCGGCACGGCGCATTTGATGAGTATCTCGGGAACGCACATCACGCTGGCGGCGGGTTTTGCGGCGTTTGCCTGCGGTTTTTTATGGCGGCGCAGCCGGCGGCTGATGCGGCTGATGCCCGCGCAAAAAGCGGCGCTCGCCGCCGCGGCTCCGGCGGCGTTGGGATACGCCGCGCTTGCCGGTTTTGGCGTGCCGGTGCAACGCAGCGCGCTGATGTTTTTTGCCGCTTCCGCCGCGGTGGTCGGCGGCGGGATGACTTCGGTGTTGCCGGTATTGGGCGCGGCGGCGATTGTCGTCGTGCTGGCGGATCCGTGGGCGGTTTTGGCGGCGGGGTTTTGGCTTTCATTTTTACTCGCCGGGGCGGTGGTGTATGCGGCGGTCAATTCGGGGCGCGGGTTTTTTTTGTGGCGGTTGTTAAAAATCCAGTTTCTCGTTTCATTGTTTGCCATGCCCCTTACGCTGTGGTTTTTTAACGAAGCGTCCCTGGTTTCGCCGCTGGCAAATTTTATTGCCGTGCCGCTGGCGGGAATCGTTATTTTGCCTTTGGCGTTGCTCGGCGTATTGTTGCCGCTGGATATTATTTGGGATTTGGCGGGGTTTTTGCTTTCCGGGTTTTGGGCGTTTTTGGAAACCGTCTCCGCCCTGCCGTTTGCGTCTTGGCAAGCCGCGCCGCCGTGGCCGGTTTATATTCCGGCAATTTTGGGCGCGGCGTGGTTGTTGATGCCGCGCGGTGCGCCGTTGCGTTGGACCGGATTTTTTCCGATTATCGCGATGCTGGCGTGGCCGCCTTCCGCGCCCGCCGCCGGTAGTTTTATTTTGACCGTGCTGGATGTCGGGCAGGGCGCGGCGGTTGTCGTGGAAACCCAAACCCAAACATTGGTTTACGATACCGGCAGGCGGCATGGATTTTTTATCGTAGACGATTTTTTGCGGCAAAGCGGCGGGCGGCGCGTGGGCATGCTTGTCGTCAGCCACGAAGACGGCGACCACAGCGGCGGGGCGGAGCGCTTGTTGCGTTTTCGCCGTCCGCGCATGTTTTCTTCGCCGCTGCCGCCCGCGCACCGGCTGGCGCAGCTGGCGGAAAATTACGCGCCGTGCACGGCGGGATTGGAATGGGAATGGGACGGAGTCCGCTTCGCCTTTTTGCATCCGCCCACCGGACATTCCGGTTTGTCCGACAACGAATCCAGCTGCGTATTAAAAATATCCGGCGCGGGCGGGACGGCGTTGCTCGCCGGGGATATTCCGGAAGACACGGAGCGCGATTTGGCGCGGCGTTACGGCGGGGCGTTGCGCGCCGATATTTTGCTGGCGGCGCACCACGGCAGCCGTTATTCGTCCGCGGCGGAATTTTTGCGCGCCGTCTCGCCGCAATCCGCCGTATTTAGCGCCGGGGCGGGCAACCGTTTCGGGCATCCAAGCGCGGACGCGATTCGCCGCGCAACGGAAGCGGGCGCGGCAATATACCGGACGGACAAAGACGGCGCGGTGCAATTTAAAGTATCGCGCGATTCCATAAAAACCGTCCGCTGGCGTCCGCACGAAACGCGCTACTGGCATGCGCGGGAATAATGCGGGAATCCATTTGTCGGTTGCGGTTTTTCGCCGTTTGCCGCTTAAATCCGCCTTTCCCGCCGTCATTCCTGCGTAGGCAGGAATCCCGTGTCGTTAATTTTTGCCGCAAAGCCAGCCCCTGCGAAAGCAGGGGGCAAAACAGGATAAAAACGAAAACCCAATCGCCGCAAACGACACGGGATTCCTGCTTTCGCAGGAATGACATGGTTTTGTGGGAATGGTTTTAGCGGCTGGCGGTTTGCGGCAGGGGCGGCGGTTTGCGTCAATTCCGCCGCAAACGCCAAAAGGCGGCGGGGAATTGAAAACGGGGGTTGCGGGGGCGGGGCGGAGGTTGCGGGCGGGGCGGGGTTTTCTTTTGTCAAAAAAATATTGCCGTTGCGGGGCGTTTGGGATACAATCGCCGCTTGCTATATGCCTATTAAAGAATTAATCGCTGCGGGCGTTTTGGCGGGGGCGATGTTTTTTCGCATGTTCGGCGTTTTTACCGCTTTGCCGGTAGCGGCGGTTTTTGCCGCGCGGTTGCCCGGCGGCGATGCGGCGTGGATTGCCGGAATCGCGGTCGGCGGCTACGGCATTACGCAGGCGTTGATGCAAATCCCGTCCGGCATGCTCGCCGATTATTGCGGGCGTAAAGCCGCGCTTATCGCCATGCTTTTGGTTTTTGCCGCGGGCGGATTTGCCGCCGCCGCCGCCGAAACGGCGTGGCAGCTTGCCGCCGGACGGCTGTTGCAGGGCGGCGGGGCGGTGGCGGCGATTACGGCGGCGTGGCTTTCCGATATTTCCGCGCCCTCCCGCCGCGCCAAAGCGATGTTAGTTTACGGCGCGGCGATTGCGCTGGCGTTTGTCGTTTCGTTGTTGCTTGCCGCGCCGCTTGCCGGCGCGCTCGGCTTGGACGGCATATTTGCATTGTCCGGCTGGCTCGGCATCGTCTCGGCGGCGGCGGTGTTGTGTTTGCCCTCGCCGCCCCGTCCGGCGGCGGTGCAAGATTCCAAAACGGCGCTGAATACGGAAGTGAAAATTTGCGCGGCGGGGGCGTTTGTCGCCCATTATGCGTTGTCGGCGCTGTTTTTGCGCGCGCCGCTGTTGCTGGAAGAATATTTGCCCCTCGCCGCGCATTGGCGGGTTTACGCTCCGGCGTTTTTGTTGTCACTGGCGTTGTCGCTGCCGCTGGTATTTGCCGAAAAACGCGTTCCCGCGCCGGTTTTGGCGATGTTGTTGCTTGCGGCGGGCGCGGCGTTTGTGTTTTATAATGCCGGATTGTGGGCGCTCGGATTTGGCATGTTTTTGTTTTTCGGGGGTTTTGTCGTTTTGGAATCGCTCATTCCGGCGCGCGCCAGCCGCGCCGCCCCGGCGCAAAAACGGGGCAAAGCGTTGGGGGCGGTGATGTGCATGGAATTTTTGGGGATGTTTGCCGGGGCGGCGGTGTCCGGGGCGTTGCTGGATTTGTCGGGGGCGGGGGCGGCGTTTTTTGGAATTTTGTTGCTTATTTTCGGCTGGTTTGTTATAATCCGTAGCGTGCGGCCGCGCGGCGGCGCTTTTTTACCAACAAAAGAGGGATAAAAACATGGCGGGAAAAGGTTCACTTAACAAGGCGATTGTCATCGGCAATCTGGGCAACGACCCGGAATTGCGCAATCTGCCGGACGGGAGTTCCGTCGTCAATTTTAGTTTGGCGACTTCGGATGTATACACCGACAAGACGGGGCAGAAAGTGGAAAGGACCGAATGGCACCGGATTAGTTTTTTTGGACGCCCCGCGGAAATTATCCACGAATACGCGCGCAAAGGCGCCAAATTGTATGTAGAAGGTTTTTTGCAAACGCGCAAATGGCAGGACAAAGAAGGCCATGACCGTTATACGACTGAAATCAAAGGGCGCGAATTTTTATTTTTGGGTCCGCGTCCGCAGGACAGCGGCGGCGAATCGCGGCAGGATTACCGGAGCGGCGGCGGCGGAGGCGGCGGAAGCAGCGGCGGGGGCGGGGGCGACAACTTCGGCGATATGGACGATATTCCGTTTTAACTTGGCGCGCGGCATTTTACTTTTTTTTCCACTACGGGAGGTAGTATGACTTTTTCAGGGTTTGCGGATTTATCCGCATGGACTTTGGCGTTAATCACTTTGGGGATGACGCACATCACAATCGCGGCGGTGACGATTTATCTGCACCGTTGCCAGGCGCACCGGGCGTTGTCGCTGCACCCCGCCGTGTCGCATTTTTTCCGCGCGTGGCTGTGGCTGACGACCGGCATGATTACCCGCGAATGGGCGGCGGTCCACCGCAAACACCACGCCAAAGTAGAAACCGAAGACGACCCGCACAGCCCGCAAATGCAGGGGCTGTTCAAAATCGTATTCGGCGGCGTGTCGTGTTATGTCAAAGAAAAAAACAACGCCGAAACAATCTCCCGCTACGGCTACGGCACGCCGGACGATTGGATGGAACGCAAAATATATTCGCGTTTTCCCAAAGCCGGTTTTTTGTCGCTGCTTACTTTCAACACGCTCATGTTCGGTTTTCCGGCGGGCGCGATGATGTGGGGGGTGCAAATGCTGTGGATTCCGTTTTGGGCGGCGGGCGTTATTAACGGCGTCGGGCATTATTGGGGCTACCGCAATTTTCAACCGCAGGACGAAAGCCGCAACATCGTGCCGTTCGGCGTTTTGATTGGCGGCGAAGAACTGCACAACAACCACCACGCGTTTCCCACTTCCGCCAAACTTTCCAACCGCTGGTACGAGTTTGACATCGGATGGTTTTACATCCGCCTGCTGGAAAAAGCGGAGCTGGCGCAAGTCAAACGCAAAGCGCCCAAACTGCTTTCCGCCGACAGCCGCGCGGCGTGCGATTTGGACACCTTAAAATCCATCATCGCCAACCGCATGGAAGTTGCGGCGCGCTTTGCCGGAGTCATGAAAAAAACATGCCACGGCGAGCTTGCCGCCGTGCGCGCCAAAATCGGCGGCGGCGCGCTGCCTTCGGCGAAGGCGTTAAATAACTGGCTGCACGGCATGGAAAGCCGCTTGTCGCCGGGCGAACAAAACGAGATTCGCGCGATGCTGGCAAACAGCGCGGTGTTGCAAAAAGTCGCGCACATGCGGCGCGATTTGGCGATGTTATGGGAAGACCGGACATTGTCCGCGGAGCAGACGGTAACGCGCCTTCGCGAGTGGTGCATATCCGCCGAAAAAAGCGGCATCGCCGCCCTGGAAACTTTCGCCCGCGATTTGCGCGGTTACCGGGTAGCGCATTCTTGATATTATCCGCATTGCAAAAAACATTAATTCGCTGGCATACGCGTCCGGCGTTAACCGAAAAAACGGCGTTGCGGGATTTTATGCGCGCATTGCATCCGCGCATGCCGGGCATGGAATTAATCCGCATGGGACCGCGCGGAGACGGCGGTTATCTTGTGCCGGACGATTTAGGCGGCGTTGCCGCATGTTTTTCTCCCGGAGTCGCGGAGGAGTCGGGTTTTGAATTGGATTGCGCCAACGCCGGAATGCAAGTATTTATGGCGGACGCTTCCGTGGCGAAACCCGCCGCCGCGCACGGCAATTTTCATTTTGTCCGCAAAAACATCGGCGCGTTTAATGCCGAAGAATGCATGACGATTGACCGGTGGGCGGAAGATTCGCTGCCGGATTCCGCCGCGGAATTAATATTGCAAATGGATATTGAAGGCGGCGAATACGAAGTATTTTTGAGCATGTCCGAACCGCTGATGAAAAGATTCCGAATCATCGCCGCCGAGTTTCATGCATTGCATTGCCTGTATCACCGCCCGTTTTTTAGCATCGCATCGCGCGCCTTCGCCAAAATTTTACAAACGCACGAGTGCGTTCACATTCATCCAAACAATGTTTCGCGCAAAAAATATACGACGGATATTCCCCCGCTGATGGAATTTACTTTTTTGCGGCGCGACCGAATGCGGGGAGAGGGTAAATTTGCCCGAAATTTTCCGCATTCGTTGGATTGCGACAATGTCCCCGCCCGTCCGCCGTTGCCTTTGCCGCCGTGCTGGCGCGGCGCGGCGGATTAATATTTTTTCTTTCGCGCTAAAATTTATTGCGGCGCGAAAAAAATTAAGCATGCCGCAAAGCGGGCGTTTTGGATTTTCGTTTTCTTGTTATAAAATTGCATTAATTTAACGGCGGCGTTTTGCGCCAAACCAAAAAAGGAAAACAAAACATGCAATATCTTCATACGATGGTGAGGGTGCGCGATATTGACGGGTCGCTGGCGTTTTATTGCGGCGCGCTCGGGATGCGCGAAGTGCGGCGCGCGGAAAATAAAGACGGGCGTTTTACGCTTGTTTTTCTCGCCGCGCCGGACGATGCGGCGCGCGCCGAAAAAGATTCCGCGCCGTTGTTGGAATTGACTTATAACTGGGACGCGGAAGAATATTCGGGCGGGCGCAACTTCGGCCATCTCGCCTACCGGGTAGGCAATATTTACGATGCATGCCAAAAACTTGCGGATTGCGGAGTCGTTATTAACCGCCCGCCGCGGGACGGGCGCATGGCGTTTGTCCGCTCGCCGGACGGCGTATCGGTTGAATTATTACAAAGCGGCGATGCATTGCCCCCGCGCGAACCGTGGCTGTCCATGAAAAATACGGGCGTTTGGTAATGCCGGCGGCGTTTCGTTTTTTTATCATCGTTTCCAAATTTATTTCGGCGCAAGCAAATATATCCCAATCCTGCGAAAGCAGGATTCATGTGTCTTTTCATTTTGCCGTCCGGCAAAATCGGGCGAAGGCGAAAATCTAACCGCCGCAAAAAAGACGCATGAATCCTGCTTTCGCAGGATTGGAGTAAGGGACAGGACTGGGATAAAGGGCGGGATTGGGATAAAAGGCGGGATTGGGATAAAAGGCGGGATTGGAAAATTAAGGACGAGGTTGGAAAATCAAAGGCGGGGTTGGAAAATGCGCGGCGGGATAATTTTTTGCGCGGCGGTTGCGTTGTTTGTAATTCTTTTTTTATTCTTTTGGCTTTTAATTTTCCGCCGCATTGAAAGGCGGAGTCGGCGAATCGCTTAATACGATTGCGCCGTAGCGGGCGCGCATTAGGACGCCGGACGAATCGCCGTCCGTCATGATTCCGACTAAACCGAATGTTTGCGGCGTTTCGCCGAATAGTTTTTTCCATAGCACCGCCAAGTTGAGCGAGGTTGTTTGCCATGCGCCGCGCGCGTCTTTGCCGCCGATGGCCGCGTATATCCGCAAATCGTTAAACCATGCGGCAAACGGGCTTTGCCACGAATCGCCGCGCCGCCCCTGCGAGCGCACTAACGACAAACTTTTGTATTTTAATCCGTCCCGGACGGCGAAGTAAATGCGAAAGGCGAAGTCGTCCCCGTTTTTTGCGCGCTCGTCAAATCCTTCGCCGGCTTCGTCAATGCGCCATTGAAAATGCAGCCACGGCGTTTTTTGCGGATTGAGCGGCATCTCGCGGATGTAGCCGGACGCGCCTTTGCCGCTGTTGGCGAAAAGCGCCGCGCTTCCCAATTCCGCATCCGCGGCGGCGCGGTACTCGGTTTCGGGAATGCCGGAAAAAGAGCGGTATTCCCACGCCGACAAATCGCCGCCGGAAAAAAGCGTTACCGTTTCCGCCGCCGCGTTGCATGCCAAAAATAAAACCGCCGCCGCAAAAACGCGCCGCATTAATATTGCCGCATTTTTTAATATTATTGCATTCATTAATTTCATTTGCCGCAAATTATAACCGCGCCGCCCGCGGTCCGCGCAGGGCGGTCCAAACGCCCGCCGCGATAATTAATGCGATGCCCGCGTAAGTCGGGGGTTGCGGGAGTTCGCCGAAAATCAGCCATCCCGCCAGCAATGCGCCGCCGATTTCCGTGTAATTAAACGGCGCGATTTGCGAAGCGTTTGCGTATTTGCACGCCTGCGTGATTAAGAAATGCCCCGCCGCCGAAAGCGCGCCCATCAACGCCATCAGCGCAAAGTGCGCCGTTTCCGGTGTTTGCCATTCCGCCAGCGCAAACGGCGCGGTAAAAATTCCGGCGACCAGCATCGTCATAAAAGTCGCCGCGCCGCCGCCGATGGCGTTGGCAACGCCGTCGCGCCGAGTCGTCATCAGATATCCGCCGTAGCACATTCCCGCCAGCAACGCCCACAACAAAGACGGCGAAAAATCCGTCGCCGCCGGACGCAGCACAAGCAAAACCCCGGTAAAACCCGCAATGAGCGCGGGCAAACTGCGCGGCGAAAATTTCTCGCCCAAAAGAAACGGCGCGGCGGCGGCGACAAACAACGGCGCGACAAACGCCAATACCAACGCCGCCGCCAGCGGGTTATTTTTTAGCGCGGCGAAAAAAAACAGAGTCGCGCCCGCCCAGCACGCCCCGCGCGGCAAGTGCGGTTTTATTTTTTGCCACAACGCGCGCGGCGCAAACGGCGGGCGAAAAAAAAACGCCCCCGCCGGGGCTAAAAACAAGGCGGCAAAAACAATTCGCGCCAATGCCGTTTGCGCCGGGGAGTAACCGTATTCGCCGGTTAATACTTTTGCCGCGGCGTCCGAAAACGGGACGATTTGCATCGCCAAAACCATCAAGCCCATGCCGAGCGCGGCGCGGTTGGCGGTGTGCGGCGCCATCTTAATCGGCGAGTTGAAATTGAATGCGCCGGTTATTCCGCCCTTTGTTTTCTATTTTGCGGATTTGGAATTTGCCGATTTCGCCGAGCGCGGCGACATGCGTCCCGCCGCACGCCTGCAAATCAATGCCGGCGATTTCCACCAAGCGCACTTTGCCCGCGCCGCGCGGGGGCGGGGCGGACATCGCGCGCGCCAGCCCGGGGTTGTCGTCCAATTCTTTTTCGTCCGTCCAGCGGGCGCATACCGATGCGTTGCCGGTTATCCAGCCGTTAATTTTTTCTTCCAATGCCGCTTTGTCCGGCAACGCGCCGCAGTCAAAATCAATCCGCCCGCGCAGCGCGTCCATACTCCCGCCGGTCACCGGCGCATGAATCGCGGCGCACAAAAGATGCATCGCGGTGTGGGCGCGCATGCAACCATGGCGGCGGGTCCAATCTATGCGCAATTCCAATTCCGCGCCGGAAGGCGGCGGCGAATCGGTTTGCAACAGATGCCACACCGCGCCGGTTTCGCGGTCTTTTACCGTATCCAGAACGGGCAACGGCGCGCCGCCCGCCGGGCGCAATTCGCCGCAATCGCCGGGTTGCCCGCCGCCGCGCGGATAAAAAATTGTCGCGTCCAGCGCGGCGAAAACATTGCCGTCTTCCGTCCGCGCCGCCGCCGCGCGCGCCCGCGTTTGGCGGCAATAAGCGTCTTCCCAATATAACGCGCGGGTCATCGCCCCATTTTACCGCCCCGCCGCAAAAAAGCGCGCGCCGTGCTATAATCTTGCGTTGCCGGAAATTGTCCGGTTTTTTTTTGCAAAGGAGTTCATTATGAAAAAGTGGGTTGCGGCGGCGGTTGCCGTCTTGGGTTTGTTTTTTGCGCCGGCAGCTTCGGCGGCGGATTTGCGCATTGGCGTGGAAGGGGCGTATCCGCCGTTTTCCGCGGTGGACGAAAACGGTAAATTAATCGGGTTTGACATTGAAATCGCGCATGCCCTGTGCGCCGAAATGGGCGCGGAGTGCGAGCTCGTGCAACAGGATTGGGACGGCATTATTCCCGCCCTGCTCGCCCAAAAATACGACGCGATTATCGCCTCCATGTCGGACACCGAAGAGCGGCGGGCGCAAGTCGGTTTTACCGGACGCTACTACAAAGACGGCGCGAAATTTGTGCGCAAAAAAGACAGCGGCATCAAGGTTTCCTACGCCGGATTGGACGGCAAAACAGTCGGCGTCCAGCGCGGCACGGTGACCGATAATTTTTTGACCGCCGAGTTTGCCGGGGCGGACATCAAACGGTACGACACGCTGGAAAACGCGCACTTGGATTTGACGCAGGGGCGTTTGGAGTTGGTGCTGGCGGACCAGTTTGTGCAGCAAGATTGGGCGGACAAAAACGACGGTTTTGAGACGACCGGCGCGACTTACACAAACTCCAAATATTTCGGCAACATCGCCATCGCCGTGCGCAAGGAAGACGGCGAATTGCGCGACAAACTAAACGCCGCCATCAAGGCGATTCGCGCCAGCGGAAAATACAAAGAAATTAACGACAAATATTTTTCGTTTGACATTTACGGGCGGTAAAAACCG
>JBPCWY010000171.1:0-5768 GCA_051009035.1 Gammaproteobacteria bacterium | reverse complement strand
ATTTCCGCATCGCCGCGCGACCACGACAAACGCGCCAAATAATTATTCACCGCCGCCGGTAAAAATCCGTCCTTTTCATACTGCATCACATCCACCGCCGCGTTGCGCTTGGACAATCTTTCGCCGTTGGCGGAAAGTATCATCGGCAAATGCGCGAAACGCGGCGGCGTTTTGCGGCACGCCGCGTAGATGTGGAGTTGCTTGTGCGTGTTGCGGACATGGTCGTCGCCGCGAATCACATCGGTAATGCCGTCTTCCATGTCGTCCGCCGCGCTGGCGAAAATATAAGTCGGCGTCCCGTCCCCGCGCAAAATAACCGGGTCTTCCAATTCTTTGTTGTCCACCGCCAGCCGCCCGCAGACGCGGTCTTCAAAAAAAACTTCGCCGTCCGGCGGCGTGCGCAATCTTAACGCCCCGCCGTCTTCATATACCGCATCCGATTCTTTTAATTGCGCCGCAAGCGTTTTGTGGCGCGCGATATTTTGCGATTGAAATTGCGCTTCGCCGTCAAAGTTTAATCCGAGCCATTGCATCGCGCGGATAATCGCGCCGCTGTGCGCTTCGCTGGAGCGCGCCGCGTCCGTGTCTTCCACGCGCAGCAAAAATTCGCCGCCGTGTTTGCGCGCCCACGCCCACGCAAACAGCGCGGTGCGCGCCCCGCCCAAATGCAAATATCCGGTGGGGCTGGGGGCGAAACGGGTGCGTATCATTTGCGCCCCGACTGCCGCAACAATTCGGCGGCGTTGGCGCGCGCCGCCGCGCCGATTTTTGCGCCGCCGACAATGCGCGCCAATTCTTCCACGCGCTCTTCTTCGGATAATTGTTTAATCTCCGCGCCGCGCGCGCCTTTTTTGCGGACGGCGCGGACGCGCCAATGCGAACCGGCGCACGCCGCGACTTGCGCGAGATGGGTAACGCACAATACCTGCCGCGATTTTCCCAACGCTTGTAAAAAACCGCCCGCCGCGGACGCCGCCGCGCCGCCGATTCCGGCGTCTACTTCGTCAAACACCGCAACGGGTTTTGCCATCCCGCCGCCGGCGATTTGCAACGCCAATCCAACACGCGACAATTCGCCGCCGGACGCGACATCGGCGAGCGCGCCGGGCGGTGCGTCTTTGCGCGTGGAGATTAACAATTCCACCCGCTCCGCGCCGCGCGCGCCGGGCGCGTCCAGCGGGCGCAAACGCACTTCCAATTTGGCTTCGGGCATGGAAAGCTCGCGCAACACCGCGCTTGCTTTTTGTTCCAGCATTTTCGCCGCGGCGCGGCGTTTTTTGCCGAGCGTTTTGCACGCGGCAAGAAATGTTTCGCGCAACGCCGATTCTTCTTTTTCCAACTTGCGAATATCGGCGGCGGATTCTTGCGCGACGAGCAGCGTTCTTTTTTCGGCGAGCAAAGATTCCAATTGCGCCGGGTCGGGGAGCATGTATTTTCGCGCCAAGCGGTGCGCTTCGGCGACGAAGTTTTCCGCTTCTTCGCGTTTTTCGGGTTCGGTATGCAGCGCGCCGGCATAGCGCGAAAGCAGGCGCGCCGCTTCTTCGGCGGCGGCGGCGGATTCTTCCATGCATTGCAGGGGCGCGGCGATTTTGTCGTCCAGCCGCGCCAATTCGGACAAGCGGCGGCGCGCGCGCGATAATCCGGCGCACACATCGTTTTCTAAAATTTTTAAAGATTCGCCGCCGCCGGAAGCGAGGTCTTCCAAATTTGACAAACGCGTCAACACCGCGTTTTGCGTTTCCCACGCGGCGGCGGAAAAATGCGCGCTTTCCAATTCGGCGATTTCTTCCGCCAACGCATCGCGGCGCAGGCGCGCGGCGGACGCGGATTCGCGCGCGGCGCGCAGGGCGGATTCCGCCGCCGTCCATTTGCTATGCGATTCCGCCGTAGCGCGCGCCGCATCCGCCCCGCCGCAACCGTCTACAAACGCGCGTTGCGCCGCCGGTTTGCGCAGGGAATAATGTTCGTGTTGCCCGCAAATTTCCACCGCGCCGGAAACCGCTTCGGCAAGGACGGACAAAGGAACTTGCCGCCCGTTAATAAACGCCCGCGACTGCCGCCCGCCGGCGATGCGGCGCGCAATCATGTCGTCCCCGTCCCCGCGCATGTCGTTGTCGCGCAAAAAATCAAACGCCGCCGCGCCGCGCAAATCAAAAACCGCTTCTATCTCAAAATTGTCCGCCCCCGGCATTGTCATACCCGGCGCGGGGCGCGCTCCCGCCAGCAATGAAAGCGCGTCAACCAGCAAAGATTTTCCCGCGCCCGTCTCGCCCGTAAAAGCGCAAAAACCGCTTCCAAAATCCAGCGCCGCTTCTTCAATAAAAACAAAACGGCGCAACCTTAAATGTTTTAACATTCAACTGCCCCACGATAATTTTTTGCGCAAAGTGTTGTAGTAATCGTAAGACAGCGGATGGCAGATGGTCAGCGATTTTTTGTGGCGGCGCACCCGGACGACATCGCCGGACGCGAGCGAAACGCCGATTTGCCCGTCCGCATGCAGGCGGGCGCGGCGCGATTTTGTGATTTCCAAAGTTATTTCGGCGCGCACCGAATTGACCGCCAGCGGGCGGTGGGTGAGCGCATGCGCGCATAACGGCGCGAGTAAAACCGCCCGCAAATCGGGCGTGATAATCGGACCGCCCGCCGCCAACGCGTAAGCCGTGGAACCGGACGGCGTGGCTAAAATTAAACCGTCGGCGCGCAAGTTATAAACAAAAACTTGGTTAATGCATACCCGTATTTCCACCAACAATCCGGCTTCGCCGCGGCTGACGACCATGTCGTTGAGCGCGCACGCTTCGCCCGGCTCCGGCAAAACTTTGCCGTCCCGCTCCACTTGCGCGGAAAGCATAAAGCGTTTTTCCATCCGCCGTTGTCCGCGGCAAATCTCCATAATTTCGCCGCGCATGCCCCCGCGCGATACATCGGTAAGAAAACCCAAAGTGCCGAGATTGATGCCGGCGAGCGGAATGCCGAGCGGCGCGCAATGGCGCGCGGTGCGCAAAAAAGTGCCGTCCCCGCCCAGCGCAAACGCCAAATTGGCATGGCAAATTTCTTTTTCCGGCAAAACCGCCGCGCCGGAATTGGCAAGCGCTTTGCGTCCGCAGTGTTCGGCGAGTTCGTCCGCAAAAAAAACTTCCGCGCCGCCCGCCGCCAGCTCGCCCGCGGCGGCGAGAAGTTCGCGCGCCGGTTCCGGTTCTTTACTGCGCCCAAAAAACGCGACTTGCTTCGCGGTGTTCATGGCAATCCGCCGCGCCCGTAAAACCGCACCCCGCGTTCCACCCGCAAACGCCCTTCGCGCCGCCGCCGTTGGTTTGTATCGCGCAACGAATATACGCAGCCGCAATATTCCTGCTGGTAAAATTTTTCGCGTTTGGCGAGTTCTACCATGCGGTCGGAGCCGCCGTTTTTGCGCCAGTTAAAATCCCAATACGAAAGCGCCGGCCAGCGCGCCGCCGCCCGCATGCCGCAGGCGTTAATTTGCGCCATGTCTTTCCAGCGCGAAATCGCCAAAGTGCTGGACATCACCGCAAAACCGTTTTCGGCGGCGTAGAGCGCGGCGCGTTCAAAACGCATGTCAAAACACGCCGTGCAACGCCGCCCGCGTTCCGGCTCGTTTTCCAATCCGCGCACGCGCAAAAACCAGTTATCCAAATCGTAATCGGCGTCAATAAACTCTACGCCGCGATTTTCGCAAAAACGGATATTTTCGCGCTTGCGGAGGTCGTATTCTTCCTGCGGGTGAATGTTGGGATTGTAAAAAAATACAGCGGGCGCGATGCCGGACGCAAGCAGCGCGTCAATAATTTCCCCCGCGCACGGCGCGCAGCACGAATGCAAAAGCGCGCGGGACGCCCCGCCCGGCGCGCGCAAACGGGGGCGGCGGTAATTTTCCAACGCCAAAGAGCAAGTCATGCGGCAATTATAAACCACTGCGGGCGGAATGCCCGCGTTGCGGTAAAATCCGGCGCATGGACAAAACCGCCCGCGCCAAACCGCAAACGCCGATTTGGGCGTCCGCGCTGTCATGGCTCGCGTTGGCGGCGGCGGCGGGCGGATTGCATTGGGGATACGCCGCGGGCGCGGCAAACCGCGCGCTGATTTTAGACCACTCGGCGGACGCGGCTTTGTATTACCGGGCGTCGCAAAACTACGATTTTCCGCTGCCCGTCCCGTTGCAGTCGTTTAACTATCTGTTTCCGGACATCGGCGCCACTCTCGGATTATCCCATTTATTCGGCAGCCCCTACGCCGCCATTCACGCTTACGCCGCGCTCTGCCTGTTTGTTTTGGCGGGCGGATGCTGGTTGCTGGCGCGCCGTTTGGGCGGGATGCGGGCGGCGCTGTTTGCGCCTCCGGCAGCGGGATTGATGGCGCTTTTGGCGGCGCATCCGGCAACGGAAGAATTATTCGCCGTTCTTTTCGCCGCTTCGTTTCGCAACGGTTTAATGGCGCTGCAACCGCTGTTGCTGTATTTGTCCGTCTCCGTTTTATTCGCGGAATCCGGCGCGAAGGCGAAAAAATACGCGGCGGCGCTCGGCGTTATTTTATTCTTTTTGCATGCGAGTTTCGTTCTCGTTAAAATTTGGTTTGCGATTCCGGCGGCGGCGGGTTTAATTTTAATTTACGCTTGCGGCGTCCGCCCGCCCCGCTGGAAAATATTCGCCGGCGCATTAATCGGCGCGTATTTGGCGGCGGAAATTTTACGCGCGCCGCTGGTCGGTTTGTTTTTTGAATCCGCCGCCTTAAACCAGCAGGCGGTGATTGCAAAATTTAACCCGCAACTCGTTCTCATTAAAATGGAATTAATGGCAATTTGGGCGTCCGCCGCCGCCGCCCGCCATCCGTTGCAGGCGGCGGTTTGGATTGCGTTTTCCGGGCTTTGCATTTGGACGGCGTTTTGCGGATTGCGCCGCCGCGCATCGCCGGAAACGCCGGACGGCGCGCAAACTTTCGCCGCCGTTTTTTTTCTAATCGCCGTTGCAGCCGGTCCGGCGGCGGCGGTAATATCCGGAAGATTTGATGTTTGGGGGCGTTTGGAACATTTCGCCAACCACCGTTATTTTGAACCTTCAATTTATTGGCCGCTATTTTTGGGATGGCCCGCGTTGCTCGGTTTTTGGCTTCCGCGTATTTTCCGCCGCGTTTTTCCAAACGCAAAACGGGCGGAATACGCCGCGCCCGTATTTGCCGCCGCCGTGTTATTATTGGCGGCGCCGCTGTGGCGGCATTTGCCGGAAGCGGAAAATTTGCGGCACTACGGCGCGACTCCGTTTTCGCAATGCATCGCCCGCAACGCCGAAAAACACAACCTAAAACAGGGAATCGCCGCCGCCGACCTCGCCGTATTTTTATCGTCGCACGCTATTTTTCCGGACAAACCAATTCCAACGGCGGCGGTATTAAATGTTATTCCGTATTTTAAATTAATCCAACAACCCCTTCCCGCCGGCGCGCCGCCGTTTCAGAAAAACATTGACAAACACCAGCCGGGTTTGCCGGGCGACATTAAACCGGGCGAATTTAATTTCATCGTCATTAACGAGACGGACGAAATTAAACTGCATGCCTCGCTCCCCGAATCGCCCCGCTGTCCGCACCGCCTCGCGCATCCGGAAAAATGTTTTGACGAAGGCAAATACGGCTGGATAGGATACCATTTCATCACCGGCGAAACGGCGGCGCACTACGGCGAACCCGCCTCCCGCTTCCGCTGTTCGGGCGTAGATTTTTACCTCTACGAAAACGGTTTCGCGCTGGAATAA
>JBPCWY010000170.1:0-5764 GCA_051009035.1 Gammaproteobacteria bacterium | reverse complement strand
TATGAATTGGTTGATGCTGTGGACGGGAAAACGCTGGATTTGTCCGCGCTTGGCGGGCGGTTGCGGCAGGATATTGCGCGCATGCGGTGCAGCCGCGATTTGACCGCCCCCGAAATCGGCTGCTATTTAAGCCATTACAATTTGTGGAAAAAATTGGCGGCGGACAAAACGGAATGCGCTTTAATATTGGAAGATGACGCGGTTTGGAACGGCGACCTCGCGCCGGTTATCCGAAGTTTGCAAAACGCCCCGTGCGCATGGGATATTGCCGTGCTGCACACCGACCCCAAAGGATACGGCGGCGATGTGGCGTGGAAAATCAGCGGGACAAATTACAAACTCATACGGGGCAACAAGCGGATTGTCGGCGGGACGGCTTATTTAATAAAACTCAACGCCGCCCAAAAACTCTCCGAATATTGCTACGATATTTTCGCCCCCGTAGACAATGTCTTCGGCGAATACTGGCGCAACGGATTAGTGTTTTACGCCGTCCAACCCCGCATCGCGGACCAAGACGGCGAATCGTATATCGGACCGAGAGTAAAAAGCAATTTTGCCGACAAAATCAGGGGGAAATTGTGGCGCAACGCGGACCGGTTGCGGCAAAAATGGTATAACTTTAAAAATCCCGTTGTGGAAATACCAAACAACGGCGGCGGCGAATGACGGAAACGCCGCCGCTCGTTGTTATTTCATTGCCGCGCGCGCAAGAACGCCGGGCGGCAATTTCCCGCCGCCTTGATGCGCTTGGATTAAACTACGAAATATTTGACGGCATAGACGGCAAAACATTAAACCCGGAAGAATACGCCCCCCGCTTAAACAAAGAATATTGGCGGCGGTTGCGGGGGCGGGATTTGACGGCGGGTGAAATCGGATGTTTTATGAGCCATTACGCGGTATGGGAATTAATGGCGGAGCGCGGTTGGGAATGCATGATTGTTTTGGAAGACAGTTGCATTATTGACCCGCAATTTTCCGAAACCGCACAAAAAGTTTTGGAGTCGGAGTGGGCGTGGGATGTTGTTTTATTGTCGGCGCGAAAACAATACGCCGTTGACCGGACGCTGTGCGAACTCGGCGGCGGGCGGCGGCTGGTGCGTTTTCGGCGGCGCGTGGGAACGACGAGGGCGTATATGATTCGCGCATCGGCGGCGCGCAGTTTAATAGAGTATTGCCGCGAAATCCGCGCGCCGATAGATTGGTTATACGCGGAATGGTGGGAAAACGGCTTGCAGTTTTACGCCGTCATTCCGGCGTTGACAAACAGAGACGATGTGCCATCCCTTATCGGACGACCGCCGCGGGCGCGGCGTAATTTTTCGGAATGGTTGTGGGCGCGAAAAACGCTCTGCTTGTCGTTTATAAAACGGCATCGGCGTTTGTCCGTTGCGCCGCAAAGGAGGACATAATGCAAAACCAAACAACAAATAACGCGCCGCCGGAATACGCGGTCGTGCTGACGAGTTGCGGGCGTTTTGATTTATTGCGGCAAACCGTCCGTTCGTTTTTGCAATTCGCCGATATTCCCCCGGCGCAATTTATCATCGTTGAAGATTCCGGCGATGAAAAAGTTCGGGACGCTTTGGCGGATTTGGATTTTGCTTTTGAGTTTGCCGTTCATTCGCGCATGGGGCAGGCAAAATCCATTGACGCGGGTTATGCACGCGTCCGGACGCCGTTTATTTTTCACTGCGAAGACGATTGGGAATTTTTCCGGACGAGTTTTATCGCGGAATCGTTTGCGCTGTTGTCGCGTTTTCCGAAAGCCAGCGCGGTTATGTTGCGCGGGCGGGACGAACACCGGCTGTTAAGAAAACTCTCCGCGGAAGAAGCGGACGGCGTCCGATTTTTCCGCGTCCCTTGCGGCGCGCATTTGCGTTATTTTGGCTACGGGTATAATCCGGGCATGCGCCGATTGGCGGATTACAAACGCATCGCGCCGTTTGCGGAAGTCGGCGGCGAAATGCATGTCTCTTTTGTGTTTCAGCAATTAGGATTTTATACCGCGCATTTGGAAATCCCCGCGGTTTGCCATTTGGGTTGGGGGCGGCGCATACAAAACGCCGCCAAAACATCGCGTATCCAAAAAAAAATCATCCGCTACAAAGATAAATTAAAAATCCTGCGCTGGTTAATTTTTGGCATTCCGAAAAAATGGCGCAACCCGTCCGGCGAAAAATAAAATACCCGCGCCCCGGCAAATGTCGGGCGGACAAATTCGCCCCCGCCCGTGTATAATGCGGATATGAACGCCCCCGTTAAACTTTGGTGCAACGATCTCTGGTATCCGGAAGCGGCGGAGGGATTCCGCCGCCATCCGCTTTTTCAACTCTTGGAAAAGCGGTTTGAGATTGCGCTGGATTCCCGCGCGCCGGATTTTTTGCTGTATTCCGTAAGGTCGGATTTTCTCCGTTATCGTTGCCCGCGCATTTTTTATACTGGCGAAAATCTCCGCCCCGATTTCGCCGAATGCGATTTTGCCCTGTCGTTTGATTACGACATTCCCGGGCGCAACTACCGCCTGCCGGTGTATGTGCTGGACGATTTGTCGCCGTTGCTTGACCGCCCTTCCTGCATCGCGGAAAAAACCAAGTTTTGCAATTTTATTTACAGCAATAAAAAATGCATTGCGCGCAACATGTTTTGTCGCATGTTGTCCGAATATAAACGCGTAGATTCGCCCGGGTGCGTGTTAAATAACATGCCGCGCCTGCCCTACGACCAAACGCGGCAACAGAAAATTGAATTTATGCGGCGTTATAAATTTACGATTGCGTTTGAAAACTCAAGCAGCCCGGGATACACTACGGAAAAAATCGCCGATGCGTTTGCGGCGGGGACGGTGCCGATATATTGGGGCAACCCGGACATCGCCAAAGAATTTAACCCGGATGCTTTTATTAATTGCCACGACTTCCCCGATTTGGATTCCGTTGTCCGCCATGTTATTGCCGTAGACAAAGATGACGCGTTATTTACGCGTTATTTGCAAGCGCCGCCGTTTCGCGGCAATGCGCTTCCGCCTTGCGCGCAAACCGGACGCATGCTGGATTTTTTCGCCGAAGTGTTTGCCAACCCGCCGCGACCTTGCGCCGCCGATAAATTATATTCGCGCCTCTTGCGCCTAACGCCCCGCTTTGTCAACAAAAGAATCATGCGCGCCCGCCGCAGAGAATCCAATGTAATCAGACATTTTCAAGAAAGTAAAACACCGCAATTGATTAACGCGGTAAACGGCGAATGATTGCGGTTGTCAGAATTATGGGCGGGTTGGGAAACCAGTTATTTCAATACGCTTTTGCGCTGGCGTTGGCGCGCGGCGGCGCGGAAACTTTTTTGGAACGGCGGCTTCGCCCCGACCGTTATAAACGCAAGTTCGCGCTGGATTTTCTTTCCCCGCGCTTGCCGCTTTGCGGCGCAAAACACCGCATACTTGTCCGCGCAAAATGGGACGCGCGCTTGTTGCGCCGCCTTTTATTCATGCCAAATCCCATGCTCGTTAAAGACGGCGATGATTGGCGGAAATTTTTAGACGCGCCGCTTCCCGCAAACATTCATTTTTTCGGCTATTGGCAAGCCGCGGCAACGGCGGCGGAAGCGCCGGAATTGCTCGCCGATTTGCGCAAAATCCGGGACGGCTTGCCGCCGTTGCCGGAAAGTGCGGAAGAAGTAAATATTGCCGTTCACGCCCGCCGTTTATGGGAGTATGACGCGCAAGGCGGTATTATCCGCAAAAAATCCAAACCAGCGGACGCTGTTCGCCTTTCTTTGCAATATTACAAACGCGCTTTTATTTCAATGCGGGAAAAATATAACAACCCGCATTTTTTTATTTTCGGCGATGACGCAAAATGGTGTGCCGATAATTTATTGCCGCTCGCCGCGCCAAACCGGGCGACATTAATGCCGCCGGGCGCGCGCCCCGACTGGCAGGACATGTTATTGATGGCAAAATGCGAAGGATGCATTTTATCCAACAGCACATTCGCATGGTGGGGCGCAACAATAGGCGGCGGATACGCCGTTGCTCCGGCGGAATGGAGCAACGACCCGGCGCGCAACGCGATAATTTATCCGCCGGAATGGAAAATAATAAAATAAACCGCTCCCCGTCCGTCATTCTTTGCCGCTATTATACGCATTCCCGCCCCGCCGTTTGTGCGGGTTCTATTATAATAATATCGCGCCGGACGGTAAAAACAGCGTTGGGGTTTTTGGCATGCACGAAATCTTTGAGTTCTGCGATGACGGGATAAGTGGGGTCGCTGCCGAAGCAACGGGCGTCGTCAATTAAAATAACATGTCCGGCATTCGGAGCGTTTAGGACATGTTGCAATTCTTCCATAATCGGAGTGTCTTTTTCGCCTCTGGCGGTGTTGCCGCCCGAAAAATGACTATCCAACCAAAACAAAGCCGGACGGGTTAATTCTTTTACCAGCGGGGCGATTTCTACGCCGCTGTCGCCTTGAATTAATGTGATGTGCGGATAGCGGGCAAATTTTCTTTTGGCTTCTCCGTGTAAGGCGGCGCTCATTTCTATGGAGTAAATTTTCGCAAAATCGTTTTTTGCCCACCGTATCATGCGCCCGCGAAAAGTTCCGGTTTCCACCAAAACGCGCAGGGAAAATTTTTGCGCGTAATGTTTAATGGTTATGTATTTGACGGCGTGCGGCGGCGGCACGGGGCTCCCGTTTTGCTTCCACAGGGCGATTCCCCTGCGCCGTTTAACGGACGAAGGCGACAACTGCTTTATAAATCTTATGATTCCGCGCATGCCTTAATTATACGCCTTTCGCCGCGCATAACGCCGTTTTTTTTCGGCGCAACAAAAAAACCTTCCTGTTTCGTCATGCGCCCGCCGCAGAGAATCCAATGTCATCGGGCATTTTTCCCCGATTAAAATCAGAGGCGGGCGGTTTTTATTTTCTTAATTTTGCGCCGTATTTTTTGGATTCTGCGCCGCATCCAAAAAGGCAACATGCGCATTTTTTCCTCCCCCGGCGTTAACTTCATAAACTCGTCCGCGCAATCCAAATTGGAAAGCCAAAAACGAATCCTCTCTTGATGCGTAAAACCGACCATTGAGCGGGACGCGGTAGTATAATTTTTAAATCCCGCCGCCGCCATTTCCGTCGTTATTTTCTTTTCTTCGCTACGGCGGGACGGAATTTTCCGAATATCAAAATCAATCATCGCATTCGCCAGCGAATGCACCGCGCCGCTTTTAATTAAATCGCGCAAAATTAAAACTTCGCCTCCCTCGCAATTTAATTTCATAACCGCCAAATCTTCTTTTCCGATATGTTCGGCAAAAAACGCGCTCGCCCGCACAAACGAACAGCGCGCGGAAACGGCGTTGTCAATATCTTCCTTGTCGGAAAAAACGCTTGCGCCAATCCCTTTGCCGTATAAAAGCCGCTCGCCGTCAAAATCCGCCAAACCAAACGAATGCGCGAACAGTTTTCCGTCCGCAATACGGGCGGAAAAATTGCGCCTGATATGCTCGCAATACTCCGGCTGGGGTTCAAAGCAATGCACCGCGTCAAAACGATAATCCGGTTTCAACACTTCTTCCAGCGTTTGCCCTTCATGTCCGCCGACATCTAAAAATATTTTTTTCATAACGATTCGTTTTTACCGGCGCGTTCCCATGCCCATGCATCGGCGATTATTTTTTCCAGCGTTTGCGCTTGCGGGGCGAAGCCAAACGCGCGGCGCGCTTTTTCTACATTCGCCCATATTTTTGCCGGGTCGCCTT
>JBPCWY010000169.1:0-4193 GCA_051009035.1 Gammaproteobacteria bacterium | reverse complement strand
CATAAACGCGATTATACCGCGCCGCCGGTGTGGCGCAAACCCGCCCGGATTTTTTCCGCGACATCTGCGGGCGCGTCTTCGGCGTCCTGCACGATTTCCAAATGCGCGGTTTGGCGGTATAAAACTTCGCGTTTTTCCAGCAGGGCGGCGAGCGTTTCGCCCAAATCTTTTTTTGCCAGCAACGGGCGGGGGGCGGCGTCCGCTGCTATGCGTTTTTCCAGCAACGGCGGGGGGGCGGAAAGATATACCGCCGTCCCCGCGGCGCGGATGTGGCGGCGGTTTTTTGCCGCTAATACCGCGCCGCCGCCGGTGGAAATGATTTTGCCGCCGCCGCCGAGGGCGGTTTCCAACGCCGCCGATTCCAGCGCGCGAAAATGTTTTTCGCCGAGTTTGGCGAATATTTCGGCGATTGTCATGCCCGCGGCTTTTTCCGCCGCCGCATCGGTTTCCGCCAGCGGGCGGCGCAACAATTTCGCCAAGGCGCGTCCGGCGGCGCTTTTTCCGCTGCCGGGCATGCCGATTAAAATAATATTGCCGCTCACGGCTGCAAAAACGCCGTTTGCCACGCCGCATCCGCCGAATCGCGCCAAAACGCCAGCCGCCAATGCAGACGGTTTTCGCCCTCAAGCCAAAATTCCATGCGCAGCGGGACGAGGGAAAAACCGCTCCAATCCGGCGGGAGGGGCGGCTCCCGTCCGGCAAATTCTTCTTCTTTTTCGCGCATTTGCCGCGCCAGCGTTTCGGGCGATTCTACCGGGCGCGATTGGTTGCTCGCCCACGCGGAGATGCGGCTGCGGCGGGGGCGGGTTTGGAAATATTCGGCAACGGCGGGGCGCTCCAATTCCGCCGTATTGCCTTCAATTTTGACCTGCCGCGACAGGGGCGGCCAGTAAAATAACAGCGCGGCGCGCGGGTTGGCGCGCAACGATTCGCCTTTTCGGCTTTCGCGGTTGGTAAAAAAAATAAATTTTTCGCCGAAATCTTTGAGCAGGACGATGCGCGCCTGCGGCATGCCGTCCGCCCCGGCGGTTGCCAGAGTCATCGCTTCCGGCTGGGCGATTCCGCCGTTTTGGGCGTCGGCAAACCATTCGCCGAAAATCTCCAGCGGCGGGCGGGCGCGCAAGCGGGCAAATTCCGCCGCGCCGGAAATTTGCGCCTGCGGCGTTTTTTGTTTTGCCATATTGCGGGATATTACTATAAATTTGTTTTAATACGGAATTGCGCGGGAATAGCTCAGCTGGTAGAGCGCAACCTTGCCAAGGTTGAGGCCGCGAGTTCGAATCTCGTTTCCCGCTCCGTATATTACAGGATTTTAGGGAAATGCAGCGTTTCATTTTGGCGGGATGGCAGAGTGGTTATGCAGCGGCCTGCAAAGCCGCGTACGCCGGTTCAATTCCGACTCCCGCCTCCGATAGCGCTTGCAATTTTCGGCTGATTCGCGCCCGGATGGTGGAATGGGTAGACACTGGGGACTTAAAATCCCTTGCCTTAGGGCGTGCCGGTTCGAGTCCGGCTCCGGGCATTTTTGGGCGTGGCGGTTAATCTCTCCGCGCCGTCTTTTTTGCCCCCCGTGCGGGGGATACGCCTCGGCGCGGCGCGCGCGATTAAATCCAAAAAGCGGCGGGATTTAACCGTGATGGAAATCGCCCCCGGCGCGGTCGTCTCCGGCGTTTTTACGCAAAACCGTTTTCCCGCCCCGCCGGTGGAAGTATGCCGCGAACATCTCGCCGCGGGCGGCAAAAATATCCGCGGTTTGGCGATTAACGCGGGCATCGCCAACGCCGGAACTTTGGCGCGCGGGTTGCGCGATGCGCGGCGGTCGTGCCGCTTGCTCGCGTCTTTGCTGGGTTGCGGCGCGCGCGATATTCTGCCGTTTTCCACCGGCGTCATCATGGAATATTTGCCCATGGAAAAATACGCCGCCGGATTGCGCGAGTGCGTGCAAACGCTTTCCGCCGACAACTGGCGCGCCGCCGCCGCCGCGATGATGACGACCGACACGGCGGCAAAAGGCGCGTGGCGCGTTGTTTCCGAAGGCGGGCGGCAATTTACCGTCACCGGCATCGCCAAAGGTTCGGGCATGATTTATCCCAATATGGCGACGATGCTGGCGTTTGTCGCGACTGATGCGGCGGTGCCAAAACGCCGTTTGGATTCTTGGCAGCGCGCGATTGCGGGCGAAACTTTTAACGCGATTAGCGTAGACGGCGATACTTCTACAAACGATTCTTTTTTGCTGGCGGCGACCGGGGCGGCGGGGGCGTGCCGCGGCGCGGCGGCGGAAAAAGTGCGGCGCGCGATTGCCGAAGTATGCGCCGAGCTTGCCGAAGCGATTGTGCGGGACGGCGAAGGCGCGGCAAAATTAATCACAATCCGCGCGCGCGGGGCGGATACGCCCGCCGCCTGCCGCCGCGTTGCCGCCGCGATTGCCCTCTCGCCGCTGGTCAAAACCGCGCTCGCCGCCGGGGACGCAAATGTCGGGCGTTTTCTCATGGCGGCGGGAAATGCCGGAGGCGGTTTTGACCCGCGCCGGTTTGGCATGACAATCGGGCGCGCGCCGGTGATTAAAAACGGCGGCTTGCACCCGCGCTACGACGAAGCCAAAGCGGCGGCGGCGCTCGCCGGCGAAGAAATTGAAATTATCATTACGCTCGGCGATTCCCCGCATGCGGCGGCGGTTAAAACCTGCGATTTAACCCGCCGCTACATTGAAATTAACGCCGACTACCGCTCATGAAAAAAAGCGGGCGCGGCGCAGATGAAACGCGCATCGCCGCCGCATTGGAGCGCATCGCCCGCGTTTTGGAAGGCGGCGCGCCGATAGCGGCGGATTTTGACGGCGCGCAATGCTGGCGTTGGGAAGAGCGGGGCGGTTTATATCCATTGCCCGTCCCGCCGGACGAATTATCCCTGCTGTGCGGCGTTGAAGAACAAATCGCGCTGGTGGAGTGCAACACGCTCGCCTTTTTGCGCGGTCGTCCGGCAAACCACGCGTTGCTGACCGGACCGCGCGGGACGGGAAAATCTTCCGTCATCCGCGGCGTTTTCGCCAAATACGCCGGACGCGGTTTGCGGTTAATTGAAACGGACGCGGCGGGTTTGTGCGGCTTGCCGAAATTATTTTCGGCGTTTGCCGCGCGGCGCGAAAAATTTATCGTCTACTGCGATGACTTGTCTTTTCACGGCGATACGCTTCTTTTCCAAAAATTCAAAAGCGCGCTGGACGGCGGAATCGCCGCGGCGGGAAACAATTTGCGCGTTTATGCGACTTCCAACCGCCGCCACTTAACCGCCGAATTTTTCGCCGACAACGAGCGGACGGCGGACGGCGAAATTCACGGCGCGGAAACGATAGAAGAAAAAACCGCGTTGTCCGACCGCTTCGGATTATGGGCGCCGTTTTTTGACATGGCGCGCCCCGAATACGAAGCCGCCGCCGCCCGCTGGCTCGCGTTTTACGGCGTCCGCCCGAACGCAAAATTGGCGCAACGGGCGCACCGGTGGGCGGACGAACGCGGCTCTATGAACGGGCGCATGGCGCGCCATTTCGCCGTTGCCGCGGCGAATAAAACGGAAAAATGAAACGCGCCGCCGCCGGCATTTTGCGCCGGAAAGACGGCGCGGTTTTTATGCAACAACGGCGCGAAGGGCAAAGCTTCGCTGGGTGTTGGGAATTTCCGGGCGGCAAAATCAATCCGGGCGAAAGCGCCGAAGAAGCGGTTTGCCGCGAATTGCGCGAAGAAACCGGAATCGCCGCGCGCCGTTTTTCCCGTTTTGTGCGGCGGCGGCATCCCCATTCCGCGGGCGGTGAAATTATGCTGGATTTTTTCGCCGTCTCCGAATACGAAGGCGCGCCGCGCGGAAGCGAAGGGCAAAATTGCCGCTGGGCGGACATCGGCGCGCTCCCTTCGCCGCTGTTGCCGGCGAACATTCCGGTTTGCAAATGGTTGCGCCTGCCGCCGTTATGCGCGATTAGCGCGGCGGAAATTTTCGGCGCGGAAGAAATTTTGCGCCGCCTCGCCGCCCGTTTGCAAGACGGGCGCATTAAACTTTTACTCCTGCGCGACAAAACTTTGCCGCCCCAAACGCGCCGGGATTTCGCCCTGCGCGCGGCGGAATTATGCCGCAAACACGGCGCGCTGTGCCTAATCAACGACGACGAAAAATTGGCGGCGCGCGCGGACGGCTTGCAT
>JBPCWY010000168.1:0-8357 GCA_051009035.1 Gammaproteobacteria bacterium | reverse complement strand
TCTTCCGCGCACTCCAACGCTACGCAATCCCTGCCGCTCAATATCTCTATGCCTTTGCAGTCGTCTATGTTTTTGGGACGGCAGTTTTCAGCCGCATCGTAATATAAACCCGCATCGCGGCATTCTTTCGCCGTCAATTTGCCGCACGCATGACCTCTCGCAATCTCCCCTTCGCCGCATTCCAATAATTTGCATTCCCCGCCTTGCAACGATTCTGTGTCCGCGCAATCATCGACGGTAATGCCCCGGCATTCGCTGTCGTAAAACAAACCCGGACCGCGGCATTCTTCCGCCGTCCGCCCGCGGCATACATGGTCTTTTGCAATGTCGCCGATTTCGCAATCCAACGCCGCGCAATCTTTATCGGCGTTCAATTCTTCATCGTCCGCGCAGTCGCCTACCGTCTTTTGCCGGCAATCACCGGAAGAATCGTAAAACAATTCCACTTCCGCGCATTCGTCCGCCGTCCGACCGCGGCATTTGTGGTCGTCCGCTATTTCCCCTGCCGCGCATTCCAAAGCATCGCATTCAAGGTCTTCGTTTAACGCTTCTTCGCCCGTGCAATCCCCGACGGTAATGCCCCGGCATCCGTTGTCGTAAAACAAACCCGGACCCCGGCATTCGTCTTCCGACAAACCCCGGCATTTATGGTTTTCCGCAATCTCCCCCGTCTCGCAGGGAAACTCCGTGCAAACTCCGCCCTCCAATTTCTCGTTGTCCGCGCAATCCGTCTCGCGAATTTTCCGGCACTTATCCTTCTCCGCGTCCTCGTCGTAAAACAAACCCGCGTTTTCGCATTCCGCTTTTTCCAAAGAACGGCAACGCAATACATTTTCCTCGCCCGGCACCGGCAAGCTGGATTCGTCCAAAGTTTGACCCTCCGGACAAACCGGCACCACGCCCAACAGCGAAATCTCGCCGCCCGGAGAAGGATTATTCGGGCCTTCCAACAGCCCGTCCCCGATACTTCCGCCGCCGCCCCCGCCACAAGACGCCAGAATCCCGGCGACAAAAGCCGCCGAAATCGCCTTAAAAAATACGCGGTAATGGTGCATGGTTGTTCTCCTTATCCCAGATTCGCCCCCGCAAATCCGTTCATTATACGACTTTATACCACATTTTTTTCCAAAAAAATGCGGAAATGAAAAAAAATGTTGTTTTTGCGCCGGAGTAGGGAAAAAATCCCCACATTCCCGCCCATTTTCGGCGATTTTGCCCGCAAACGGCGGGCAGAGGTTTTTACGCCGATGCGAAGACGGCGGGCGCAAATCCGCGACAAATCCGCGGCAAATTTTTTCGCGCAAAAGACGCGCGAAACAACGCCCAATAGTGAAATTACGCATCACCAGTCCCTCCTTTTATAAAACGCATGTCCAAAATATAACACAAATTTCCCCAAAACCGCAAAAATATCCAATTTTTTCACCCCCCGAAAATTGTCCCCAAAATGACAAAAAAGAGGAAATACAAAAAAACCCATTCCCGCCCCGCCCGCAAACCCGCCCTGCCCGCCGTCATTCTTGCTAAAAACGAAGCGGGCGGGCAATCTGTTAAAATAGTTTGGAGGAGCATTAAAAATGAAAATTAATAAAATTACCGTGTGGGCGCTGGATTTGCCGTTGTCCGAACCGTATTGGCTTTCCGGCGGGCGGTTAAAATTTGAGCGGCTGGATTCTACTTTTGTGCGGGTGGAAACGGATGCGGGGATTTGCGGCTGGGGCGAAGGATGCCCGTGGGGGCATACTTATCTTCCGGCGCACGGCGGCGGCGTGCGCGCCGCATTGGAAATTATCGCGCCCGCTTTGTTGGGGCGGGACCCGCGCGCTTTGGACGATATTAACCGCGCTATGGATTTTGTTTTGCCCGGGCATTTATACGCCAAATCCGCGGCGGATATTGCCTGTTGGGATATTTTGGGGCGCGCCGCCGAATTGCCGCTGTGGAAATTATTGGGCGGCGAAACGGCGCGTCCGGTAGCGGTTAATTCTTCCATTTCTACGGGAAGCGCGGAGGAAATGTTGGCGCGGATTGAAAAAGCCCGCGCCGCGGGATATAAAACGCATTCGGCAAAAATCGGCGGCAACGCCCCCGGCGCGGACATCGCGCGCATCAACGCGGTTGAAGCGGCGCGCTTGCCGGATGAATTAATTACTTTTGACATTAACCGTGCTTGGACTCCGGCGTTGGCGGTGCAAATATTAAATTCCGTGGCGGCGCGCGGTTGGATTGAACAGCCGTGCGAAACTTTGGACCAGTGCGCGCATGTAGCGGCGCGCGTTGCGCAACCTTTGATGCTGGACGAATGCCTGCACGGGTTTGGCGGGCATTTGCGCGCGTGGCAAAACCGCGCCGGCGAAGGGATTAAATTAAAACCAAACCGGGTCGGCGGATTAACCAAAGCGCGGCGCATTCGCGATTTTGGCGCGGCGGTCGGCTGGCAAATGCACATAGAAGACACCGGCGGCAGCGCCCTCGCCGATACGGCGGCGATTCACCTCGCCGCTTCCACGCCGGACGAAAACCGCCTCGCCAGCTGGCTGTGCCACGCGCATTTGGCGGCGGACCCCGTCTCCGGACAAGGCGCGCGCAACAACGGCGGTTTCGCCGTCCCGCCGGAATCGCCCGGATTAGGAGTCGTCCCCGACGAAGAAAAACTCGGCAAACCCGCCGCTGTGTATGCGTTATAAAAAACGCCAGCGTTTTTCTTTTACAAAAAAATTCCGTTTGCAAATTACAACGCGCGGGCATGGAAAACTGCATGAAAAATTTTTATTTTGGCAAACGGCGAAATGCGGGAGTGTTTTATTTTTCCGCAATAAATTATTTTGCAAATTAAAAAACGCCAGCGTTTTTCTTTCTTTCGCGGAAATGGCATGAATTAATAAAATACTTTTGCTGCCCGGACAACGGATTAATATTTAAACAATGGTTAAAAAAGACGCCGGATTTTCGCTTTTACCGGAATGGCATGTTTTTTATTAACTTGCCGTCCGCTGTCGGAATTTGCCAAAAGTAAGCAAGGTAAAACGAAAAATATTTTTTGCAATTTATGCCGCGGATAAGAAATAAATTAGGCGGCAAATTTTTCCAGCGTTGTTTGCAGGCGGGCGAAACCTTCTTTTATATCTTCCGGCGGAATGTTTAAAGCGGGGGCGAAACGCAGCGTATTGCCGCCCGCGGTTAACACTAAAACGCCCGCCGCCAACGCCGCCGCCGCGATTTCGGCGGCTTGCAACCCTTCGCGCAACGGACAGCCGACGAGCAATCCGCGTCCGCGCACTTCGGTAAAACATTTAAATTTTTCGTTTAGCGCGCGCAGGCGGCGGGTAAATTCCGCGCCGCGTTCTTTGACGCCCGCCAAAAATCCGGGCTTGGTAATTTCTTCCAACACCGCCAACGCAACGCGGGACGCCAGCGGGTTGCCGCCGAATGTCGATCCGTGCGAACCGGGCGGCAAAGCGTCCGCCGCTTTGTCGCCGCACAATACCGCCGCCGTTGGAAAACCGCCGCCCAAACCTTTCGCCGAAGTTAAAATGTCCGGCGTAATATTTTCTTCCATATACGCATACAACGCGCCCGTGCGCCCCGCGCCGGTTTGGATTTCGTCCAAAATTAACAACGCATCGGCGCGCGCGGCGAGTTCGCCCAAACCGCGCAAAAAACCCGGCGCGGCGGGAATCACGCCCCCTTCGCCCTGCACCGGCTCGGCGATAATCGCGCATACATTTTCGTCCAGCATTTTTTCCGCGGCGCGCAAATCGTTAAACGGCGCAAACGAAAACCCGGGCGGCAATGCGCCAAAACCTTCGCGCACTTTCGCTTGTCCTGTCGCCGCCATCGCAAAACCCGTGCGCCCGTGAAATCCGTTGTCAAACGCCAGCACGCGAAATTTATCCGCGCGCAAATTAACCCCCCGCCGCCGCGCGAGTTTAATCGCCGCTTCGTTTGCTTCCGTTCCGGAATTGCACAAAAAAACGCGCGCCGCAAAAGTTTCTTCGGCGAGTTTGCGCGCGAGCCGCACGCCCGCATCGTTGGCGTATAAATTGGAAGTATGCCAAAGCGCATCGGACTGCGCGCGCAAGGCGGCGGCAAGCGGCGGCGGCGCATGTCCCAAAGACAGCACGGCGACTCCGCCGCCAAAATCCACATATTCGCGCCCGTCCAAATCCCAAACGCGCGACCCGCGACCGCGCGACAAAACCGGCGAAGGCGGCGCGTAAACCGGCAACATATATTTGCCGTATTGCGCGCGCAATTCGCTTTCCGCTTCCGTCGTTTGCGTATTTTTCATTTTTGTATTGTTCATGTTTTTCATGTGTTTTGCATGTTTTTTCGCATCGTTTCTATTTTAATATTGCCGCGTCCGTTGCAAAAAAAAGATTACGCGCAAGCGCGGCGCGCCGCGTCAATCGCCAATACCGAATCCAACAAACGGGGCATTTCCGCCAGCGGCCACTGCGTCGCCGAATCGGAAACGGCGTCCGCCGGGGACGGATGCGTTTCAATAAAAATTCCGTCAATTCCCGCCCCCGCCGCGGCGCGCGCCAACGGCGGAATCATGCCGCGCATGCCGCCGCTTTGCGCGCCGTCCGCGCCGGGCAACTGCGCCGCATGCGTTGCGTCAAACACCACCGGACACGCCGCCGCGCGCATCACTTCCAGCGCGCGCATGTCGGCGACTAGATTATGGTAGCCAAAACATGCGCCGCGCTCGCACAGCAATACTTGCGCCGCCCCCGCCGCCTTCGCTTTTGCCGCAACATGCAGCATGTCTTCCGGCGCCAAAAACTGCCCTTTTTTAATATTGAGCGGTTTGCCGGTCGCCGCGCACGCCGCAATTAAATCCGTTTGGCGGCACAAAAAAGCCGGGATTTGCAGCACATCCGCGGTTTCGGCAGTTTCCGCCGCTTGCTGCGGCAGATGCACATCGGTTAATATTGGCAGGGAATATTCGCGCTTTGCCGCGGCGAGTATTTTTAATCCTTCCGCCATTCCCGCCCCGCGCGAGGCGGCGGCGGATGTGCGGTTTGCCTTGTCAAAAGAAGATTTAAAAATCAGCGGCAGCCGCCGCGCTTCGCACATTTCTTTTAACGCCGCGGCGGTTTCCATAATCATTTTTTCGGATTCAACCGCGCACGGTCCGGCAATCAAAAACAGCGGCGCGCCCGCCGAAAAATCGGGCAACCGGACGCTCATGCGCGCCCGCCCGCCCGCGCCGAAGCGTTGATAAAACTCTTAAACAGCGGATGGCTGGCAAGCGGGGTGGAGGTAAATTCGGGATGAAATTGCACGCCGACAAACCACGGATGTCCGGCAATTTCCACCGCTTCCACCAACCCGTTTTCGCTTGTCGCGCAAATGGAAAGCCCCGCCTCGCGCAACCGCTCCCGGTATTCGTTGTTAAATTCGTAGCGGTGGCGGTGGCGCTCTTCCACTTCGTCCGCGCCGTAAATTTCCGCCAATTTGCCGCTTAACTTGCACATTTCGCCGCCCAGCCGCATCGTCCCGCCCAAATCGCCGTTTGCCGCGTTTTCGTTTTGCACCAAATCCACGACCGGATAGGGCGAATCGGACGCGGCTTCCGCGCTGTGCGCGTCTTGCAATCCGGCGCAGTTGCGGGCGAATTCAATGACCGCCGTTTGCATGCCGATGCAAATCCCCAAAAACGGAATATTGTTTTGCCGCGCATGTCCCGCCGCCGCGATTTTTCCTTCCATCCCGCGCAACCCGAATGCGCCCGGAATCAACACCGAATCGCAATCGGATAACGGCGCCATTCCGCCCGTTTCCAACTCGCCCGCGTCAATATACCGGACTTCTACATGCACGCCGGCGTGGACTCCCGCATGCCACAACGCTTCGGTGAGCGATTTGTAAGAATCCATAACATCGCCGTATTTTCCGACCAACGCCACGCGGACGGCGGTGCGGCGGTTTTTGGCGAGCGCGGCGAAATTTTGCCATGGCGACAAATCGGGCGCGGCGGTTTGGGGCAGGCGGAGCGTCTCGCACACTGCCGCATCCAATCCCGCTTCGCAATACAACAGCGGCAGTGCGTAAATGCTTTCCACATCGGGGGCGGCAAATACGCGGCTTTCGGCGACATTGCCGAACATGGCGATTTTGCGCAGGTTTTCCGGCGACAGGCGGTCGTGTCCGCGGCATAACAAAATATCCGGGGCGATGCCGATTTCGCGCAATTCGCGCACCGAGTGCTGGGTGGGTTTTGTTTTATATTCCCCCGCCACGGACGGCAGCAAAGTCACATGCACGAAACATGTCCCGCCCTCGCCCGATTCCAAACGCATCTGGCGCGCCGCTTCCAAAAACGGCAGCGATTCTATGTCGCCCACGGTGCCGCCGATTTCTACAATTAAAATTTCGTCTTTGTCTTCCAGGGCGCGCCGCGCGAATAATTTAATCTCATCGGTAACATGCGGGATGACCTGCACCGTGTTGCCGAGATAATCGCCCCGCCGCTCTTTGCGCAGGACCGATTCGTAAATTTGCCCGGCGGTGAAATTGTTGATTTTTTTCATCGGACGCCCGGCAAAACGCTCGTAATGCCCCAAATCCAAATCCGTTTCCGCCCCGTCCCGCGTTACAAAAACTTCGCCGTGTTGAATCGGGCTCATCGTCCCCGGGTCTACATTGAGATACGGGTCAAGCTTTAAAAAATTGACGCGCAACCCGCGCGCTTTTAACGCCGCGCCCAAAGACGCGGAAGCGACGCCTTTTCCGAGGGAGGAAACGACTCCGCCGGTGACGAAAACAAACTTAGCCGTCATAGCGCGGCGGGGGCAAAATCAGCGCGCGTTTTGGATGTCTTCCGGCGCGACCAAATCGCCGGTATCGTTGCCCCATGCGTTGCGCTCGTAAGTAATCATCGCGGCCAAATCGGCGTCCGACAAATAGGAAAACGACGCCATGGCGGTGCCGGGCGTCCCTTCCAAAACAACTTTGATGTGGGCGGCAATATCGCCCAGCGCAATCGGGGAACCCTGCAACGCCGGAAATGCCGGCAAAAGCCCTTTGCCGTTGGCTTGGTGGCAGGCGGCGCAATAGGTGTTGTATGCTTTCGCGCCCCGCTCCATGACCGCGTCCATTTCCCATACTTCGGGCGCGGGCTCGGATTCTACTACCGCCTGCACCGCCCCCACGCGCAGCGGTTCGGCGGCTTCCGCCGCGCCGCCGCCCAATTCGGCGGTCCATTCGCGGTATTCTTCTTCGCCTACGGCGCGGACGACAATCGGCATAAATCCGTGGTTTTTGCCGCACAATTCCGCGCATTGCCCGCGAAAAACGCCTTCGCGGTCGGCGCGAAACCACGCATCCCGCACGACTCCCGGAACGGCGTCCTGTTTAACCCCCAACTGCGGCACCCACCACGCATGAATCACATCGGCGGAAGTCAGCAACAGGCGGATTTTTTTGCCCACCGGCACGACGAGTTCGTTGTCTACTTCCAGCAGGTAATTTTCGGATTTTTCTACGGCGGGCTCGCCGGCGGCGTCGTAATATTTGCCGCCGATTTGTTCGGGCGGCGTGGACAATTGGCTGTAAAAAGAAATATTATCGTCCAAATAATCATATGACCACTTCCACTGGTAGCCCGTCGCCTTAATCGTCATATCGGGCGCGGAAGTATCTTTGTATTCCAAAATAACGCGCGTAGCGGGAAAAGCCATGACGATAATAATCAGCATGGGCACCGTCGTCCAGATGATTTCCACCGTCGTATTTTCGTGGAAATGGGATGCTTTGAATCCGGCGTCCTTGCGGTGGCGGATAATCGCGTAAAACATCATGCCAAAAACGGCGGCGCCGATAACGCAAATCACCGCCAGCATAAACTGGTTTAGCCACTGCTGCGAGGCGGCCATTTGGCTCGCCGGCTCTTGCATGCCGGTTTCCCAAGCGCCCAACGCCGCAGACGCCGGCAGCGCCGCCAAAATCAAAAACAAACCCGCCCTTTTCATCGCCCCTCTTTCTTGTCCGCCGCACGGCGTTAAAAATCGGGCTTGCCGCCCGCCGCCCCGCATTGTAGCATGACTGGACGGCGTTTTATAACCCGCCCGCCGTTATTTTTCGCAAAAACCCGCCGCCGCCCGCCATTTTGCCGTTTTGGTTTAGGAAAATTTCGGAAAATCCCCAAAATCGGCATTCTCCCCGCAAAAACGCCCGCCCCGTTTATTTCCCCCGATTATCCTCCCCGCCGCCCGATTTATCCCCCCGCCGCCCAATCCTCCTCTCCCGCCGCCAATCCTGCGAAAGCAGGGGGCAAAACTGGGCGAAGGCGAAAATCTAAACGCCGCAAACGACACGGGATTCCTGCTTTCGCAGGAATGACGGGGGGG
>JBPCWY010000167.1:0-2550 GCA_051009035.1 Gammaproteobacteria bacterium | reverse complement strand
TCGATGAACTGGGATATCTGTCTTATTCTAACCGTCACGCTGATTTATTATTTGAAATCATATCACAACGTTATCAATTAAAATCAACTTTAGTGACAACAAATAAGCCTTTTTCAGAGTGGCGAGACATTTTTCCTAACGCTGGTTGTGTAGTGTCATTAATTGATCGATTGGTCCATCACTCTGAAATCATTACTATTGAGGCGCAATCCTATCGCCTGCCCATAATCCGCCATCAGCTTTTTTTAAGGTGGGCTTTTTTGATTATTTTTAGCTGGTTTCGTGAAAACACATATCCTCAAAGCCAGGTCATGACATGATGAGAGTTTCGCATTAAAAAAGAGGTGTTTTTTTAGATTTCCCTGAATTTTAGGCAAAGAAAATTACTTGAGTCGTACAATTGACTCAATAAGCTAACAAAAAAGCAGGTTGATAAAGCGTCTCTAATCGACCGCTAAAGGCGGGGAAGGAACAGAAACGAGTGCTGCAATTTTTTGCTGCATCGCTACAAACCATTGTACCGTTTGCTGACCGCCACTGAGTTTAATGCATAGCCCGCGCGCGTGTCGCACGAAACGGCCTGCTACGCCTATGATATGAAAACGACAGCCTTTCAATCGCATGCTTTTCAGTTTCTGTGGCAGAACAAGCTGTTTCATGGCGCTTTGTAGATTATGTGATAACACCATGATATGCCACCAAGCTGCATTAGCACCAAATTTATCGGAAGGAAATTGCCCGCCCGATAAATCACTTTTTTGAACGCTATGCAGTTTTTCACTATGGCCACATCGCTCACGATGCCACTGAATTAATGCATTGCCAGGTAAGAGCGTGTTTGTCACGATGCCAGTCACTTTATAGGCTACGTTGGATAAAGTCACGGTAGGGAAAGGGAGCGTTGCTTGTTTCGGTGTTTCCAGATCATTCGAGACATCCAGCTCAAGTTGGCTCGCCAAACGCTCTCGTACCGCCACATAACGATACTCGGGACCTGTTTTGCTCTGCGCTGCAAAATCCGGCACAAAGCAAATCTCAGCCCACTCTTGGTTTGTCTGCATGAAGGAGCCATCTGCCTGACGCTTGTGGAATGGTTTCCAATCTGAAGCATCAACGTCAGCCACCGCTTTTTTAAAGGCTTGGCTGGCTTTTACCGCAATGGCAAATTCAATCACACCAAAACGGCTATCCGTGCCTTCAGCGCAATACTGTAACACCTCCACTTGATAACCCGCCGAATCTGAGCGCATCCGAACTTTTTCAACCCCTTTAGGTAAACACGCTAAAGCAGATTGTAACACGCGTAATTGGTCAAAGCCCGCATTGACGTTGCCATCACGAAACTCACTATGAAGCAGGACATCTTGTTCATGCCAGTATGTGTTGAATGGCTGATACGCTTTAAATTTTTTATAAGAATATAACGCACTCAATTTGTTGGTTGGGCATAAGGTTGCATCTTGATCTAATGTCGCTGTTTTCATGGGATGCTGCTGTTGAATGAAATCGAGCAGTGAGGTGTTAATTGTCACTAAGTGATCGAGTAATACCGTGTTGCTGGGAATAAACGCTTTGCCTGAAACACGCCTGGCTTCTTCAGTCTCTGAATGGTACTGGGCTAAATATCGACGAATCACTGAAGGGGATGGGAAGGCGCGCTGTTTTTCTTTCCGCCAACGTTTTTCATAATCACGCCTCTCTCGGCGTCTCATCCCATAGGTTTCAATTTTCAATAACAATAGTCTAAGCCCTTCGTCCGCATCAAGACGATCAATATCATCAACACAATCACCGCCAGACAAATTTAACAGAATAAGCGATATGACAATTTGCACATCCGTCCAACCTTGCGTCTTCGTTTGAAGTGTTTGTTCTATATTTTGAGATAAACCTGAAGCCATCGCTAGATTCATGTACAGTGGCAAACCTGAAAAAGACGTCATGGCTGTATCAGGATGATCAGCCTTATAATGGAGTGGTAATAGTGTCTGTGTCAGCATAATCCCCCCTTTTATCTTTCACCCAATGGGTGCACCATTAATCATGAGAATACAATTATACCTGTTTGAATTTATTGTGAAAATAGAAAAATAAAACTATTTTGATGAAATATTATGGTCAACCATAATCCGCCATCAGCTTTTTTTAAGGCGGGATTTTCGATTATTTTTAGCTGCTTTCATGAAAAATACATATCCTCGAAGCCAACTCATGACATGATGAGAATTCCGCATCAAAAAGAGGTGTTTTTTTGGATTTCACTGAATTTTAGGCAGAGAAAATTACTTGAGTCGTACAATTGACTCAATAAGCTAACAAAAAAGCAGGTTGATAAAGCGTCTCTAATCGACCGCTAAAGGCGGGGAAGGAACAGAAGCGAGTGCTGCCATTTTTTGCTGCATCGCTACAAACCATTGTACCGCTTGTTGACCGCCACTGAGTTTAATGCATAGCCCGCGCGCATGTCGCACGAAACGGCCTGCTACACCTATGATATGAAAACGACAGCCCTTCAATCGCTTGTTTTTCAGTTCTTTCGGTAGAACAAAC
>JBPCWY010000166.1:0-17307 GCA_051009035.1 Gammaproteobacteria bacterium | reverse complement strand
ATATTGAAAATATGGAAACGGCGGAGACGGAAAGTTTGCCGGGGGTTAATTTGCGGGCGTTTCGTTCGGGTTTGCCGGACGGCTTCCGCCACTTGTCGGCGGACATGAAAGACATATCCGTCGCGGTAGAGGTAACCGAAAACTCGTTCGTCAATATTCCGCTGTCGGATTTATTACCGCAGGGCGCAAACTCCGCGCCGGCAATAGGCGGCGCGGCGGGGGAGATGGCGGCGGCGGATGCGGAAGAAGAATGGCGTCCGGGTTTCGCCGCCTTCGCGGATTCATCGCAGGGGGCGTATAAATTAAGTTGGACCGGCGGAGCGGGCAAAACGCAAATCGGGGGAGAATTATTGCATTATGCGGAAGACGAAACATTCACCGGCATGGGCGCATTAGGCGGCGCAACCGGCAAACAAAGCGGCGGCAAGGTTCGGTTAAAGCGCGGCATATTCGGAGGATTATCGGCATTCGGCGAATACGAATACGCGGAAATAAAAGCGAAAGCGGAAAGCGGCGGCTTATTATCGGAGATAAGAGGAGCGGAATTGGAAGGATGGTCGGCGGGAATGGAGTTTGCGGACATGTGGCGCAAAGGCGGGCGGTTAATATTGTCGGCAAAGCAGGCAAAAGGATTAAGCGGCGGGGAAATGATAATCCGCCGTCCGCTGGCGGAAGGCGAATTTTACGACGCCTTCTTAGGCGAGTCGGAGCAGCGGATAGTGGAGCGCGAGTCGTCGTTGGGGTTGCAGTCGGATATTCCGCTAATATGGACGGCGGGCTACACGATAGAGACGGCGAAAGGGAATTGGTCGGCGGCGGCGGAACACGCGCAAGGCAACACGGCAATATCAGCGCAATGGAAGATTGATTTGTAAAAGGGATTTCATTGCTCGCTCCTGACATTTATCGGGGGCGAAACACACGCGGTGGATCCCCGCTTTCGCGAGGACATGGTTTACTCCGCCATGCCCGCAACCATGCCGCAGTAAACTGCGGCGCATGCATTTCACCCCCGATTAAAATCGGGGCGAGGAGCAGTGTTCGCCGCAAAATCATAATCCGCAAATTCCGCCATTCCCCCCACATGTCATTCCTGCGAAGGCAGGAATCCCGCGTCGTTAATTTTTGCCGCAAAGCCAGCCCCTGCGAAAGCAGGGGGCAAAACCGGACGGCGGCTAACATTCAACCGCCGCAAACGACACGGGATTCCTGCCTACGCAGGAATGACGGCGGGGAGGAAAGAATTGGGCGGTTGCGGTTTGCGTTCATTCCGCCGCAACCGCCGAAAGGCGGCGAGACGCCGCCAGTATGCATCCCAACGCTGGAGCGTAGGGACGAGGGTTAAGTAGTAGGGACGAGGATTTTAATAATGATTTCCGCTTTTGCCGGAATATCGGGAGGGGCGGGCGTGGTTTGCGTTGCGGGCGGGGGCGGTTTTTTTTGCAGGGAGAAATTTTGGGGCGGGGGAAAATTATTTGGCGGGGTTTGGTATAATTGTTTTTTTATCCGAAGGGAAAAAATATGTTTGATTCTAAAACTATCGCCGAATTTGACCCCGCGTTGCACGCCGCTATGGAGGCGGAGCGGGCGCGCCAAGAATCGCACATTGAATTGATTGCGTCCGAAAACTTCGCCTCGCCGCGGGTGATGGAGGCGCAAGGGTCGGTGCTGACGAATAAATACGCCGAAGGGTATCCGGGACGGCGTTATTACGGCGGTTGCCGGCATGTGGACGAAGTGGAAAAACTCGCCATTGACCGCGCCGCAAAATTGTTCGGCGCGCCGTTTGTCAATGTGCAGCCGCATTCCGGCTCGCAGGCGAATCAAACCGTTTTTCACGCCGTTTTGCGCCCGGGCGATTCCATTCTCGGGCTGTCCATCGCGCACGGCGGACACTTGACGCACGGCGCGGCGGTCAATTTGAGCGGCAAAATTTTCCAAGCCGCCGGCTACGGATTGCACCCCGAAACCGAAGATATTGATTACGAAGAGATGGAAAAAATGGCGCAAGAAATACGCCCGAAAATGATTATTTGCGGCGCGTCCGCATTTTCGCGGCGCATTGATTTCGCCCGTTTTCGCGCCGCCGCCGATTCTGTCGGGGCGTATTTGCTCGCCGATGTCGCCCACTACGCCGGGTTGATTGCCGCCGGATTGTATCCAAATCCGGTGCCGCACGCGCATTTTATCACCACCACAACGCACAAAACTTTGCGCGGACCGCGCGGGGGGATGGTGATGTGGAGCGACGAACAATTTACCAAAAAAATTAACGGCTCGCTGTTTCCGGGGTTGCAAGGCGGGCCGCTGTTGCCCGCGATTGCCGGAAAAGCGGTGGCGTTCCAAGAAGCGATGCTGCCGGAGTTTGCCGAATATCAAAAGCAGGTTATCGCCAACGCGCAAACTTTGGCGCGGGCGCTTATCGGCGGCGGTTTGCGGATTGTGTCGGGCGGCACCGAATCGCACATGATGCTGGCGGATTTGCAAAACAAAAACATCACCGGCAAAACCGCCGAAGAAGCATTGGACGCCGCGCACATCACGCTCAACAAAAACGGCATCCCCAACGACCCGCAACCGCCGGCGGTAACTTCCGGCATCCGTCTCGGCACGCCCGCCGCGACAACGCGCGGTTTTGGCGAAGCGGAGTTTGAACAAATTGCGGCATGGATTTTGCGCGTCTTAAACGCGCCCGAAGACGCCGCATGTTTGTCCGAAACAGCGGCGGAAGTGCGGGAGTTGTGCGCGCGGTATCCGATTTACGGGCGGGCGAAATGAGCGCGTTTGTCCGGTTTGTCCGAAACGGCGGACGCGGCGCAAACCCGTGCGGCGGCGCGGTTTTTTTCCGCGCAATTTTTTTCCGCATAATCTGCAAATGGCGCGCCGTCCGTATTTTGGCGGCGGTTGCAATAATTGCGACGGCGGTTATTGCAATGGTTGCGGTTGCGCGAAACATGGCGCGCTGCGCGTTTTGCCGCGCGCCGTTGTATTAAAAAAATCCGCTTTGCGTTTGGGCGCGTTTAATAAAACGCATGACACATAAATTTTTTCATGGGCGGGACGAAATGTTTTTGCGCCGCGCGTTGTCGCTCGCCGAAAACGGAATGCATACCGCCGCGCCCAATCCGCGGGTCGGTTGCGTTATCGTCCGCGACGGCAAAATACTCGGCGAAGGATGGCACCGCCGCGCCGGGGAAGAACACGCCGAAGCCGCCGCCGTCCGGCAATGCGGCGGCGAATTGCAAGGCGCGGAAGTTTTTATTACCATGGAACCGTGCGCGCATACCGGCAAAACGCCGCCGTGCGCCGCGATGTTGGCGCGGGCGAAACCGGCGCGGGTTGTCGCCGTGATGCCGGACCCCAATCCGCAAGTGGCGGGGCGCGGCATGGCGGCGTTGCGCGCCGCGGGAATCGCCGCGGAGTTTGCGCCGCCGGACGGCGCAATTTTTCAACAAGCGTTGGAATTAAATATCGGTTTTGTATCGCGCATGACCAGGGAGCGTCCGTGGTTGCGGTTAAAAATCGCGGCGACTGCGGACGGCAAAACGGCGTTGCCGGACGGGCGCAGCCGGTGGATTAGCGGCGAAGAATCGCGTTTGGACGCGCACCGCCTGCGCGCCCGCTCGTGCGCGTTGATTACCGGAATCGGCACCGCGTTGGCGGACAATCCGGCGCTTACCGCGCGCGGCGTATCCGCGCCGCGCCAGCCGTTGCGCGTGTTGGCGGACGGCAAAATGCGCGCGCGCGCCGGGTTGAAAATGTTTGACGGCGGCGGCATATTGGCGACCGCGCAAAAAGCGGCGGATTTCGCCCCCGGCGTAGAAGTGCTGTCTTTGCCCGGCGCGGACGGCAAAGTGGATTTGCATGCATTATTGCGCGCGCTCGCCCGCCGCGGTATTAATGAAGCGACGGCGGAAGCGGGGCGGCGGTTGTGCGGGGCGTTTGCCGCCGCCGGATTGGCGGACGAAATTATTATTTACCAGTCGCCGAAAATATTCGGCGGCGGTTTGGATATATTGGAAATGCCGCCGCCGGATTCTCCCGCGGACGCGCCGTCTTATATTTTAAAACATTGCGCGCGGTTGGGGGACGGCGTAAAACTAATTTACGAATCGCCGCAAGCGCGGCAAACGCTCGCCGATGCGGCCCTTCGCGCGGCGGCTTGACGCGCGGGCGTTGCGCGATAATTGGCGCGCGGCGCGGCGCATCAGCGGCGCGCGTAATTTGCTGGCGGTTATTAAATCGCGCGGCTACGGGCACGGCGCGCGTTTTGCCGCCGAAGCGTTGCGCGATACGGCGGATGGATTCGGCGTTGTGGATATGGCGGACGCGGTAATGTTGCGCGCTTGCGGTATTGAAAAACCGGTGCTGTTAATGTCCGGCGCATTTTCCGCCGCCGAAACGGCGCAAGCCGCCGAAATGCGTTTGTGGACGGCGGCGCATCACAAACAACAAGTGCAATGGATTGCAAACGCGCCGTCCGATTCCGAATTAACCGTTTTTGTAAAAACAAATACGGGCATGAATCGTTTGGGATTTTCGCCGGAAGAGGCGGCGGAGGTTTTGGATTCTTTGGCGCGCGCGCCGGCGGTTGCGCAAACGGCATTAATGTCGCATTTTGCAAGCGCCGATTGTCCGGACGGAATCCGCAAGCCGCTGGAAATATTGCGCCCGTTGCGCGCGCGCGCCGCGTTTGTTTCGCTGGGCAATTCCGCCGCGTCTTTGTTGCACGAAAATTTGGAAGACGATTGGGGGCGAATCGGAATCGCCTTATACGGCGCATCGCCCGCGCCGCAATGGCGCAGCCGCGAAGAACTCGGCTTGCGCCCGGCGATGACTTTGCGGACGGAAATTATTTGCGTCCGCGACATTCGCGCCGGAGAAACAACCGGCTACGGCGGCGAGTGGCGCGCGCCCGCCGATATGCGAATCGGCATCGCCGCCTGCGGTTACGGAGACGGCTATCCGCGCGCGGAAGGATTGTGGGCGCGGGTGAACGGGCAAAAAGCCCGCGTGTTGGGGCGCGTTTCCATGGAAATGACGGCGCTGGATTTGTCCGGTTGCCGCGGCGCGGAAAACGGGGCGGAAGTTATTTTATGGGGTGAATCGCCGTCCGTTGACGAAGTCGCCGCCGCGTCCGGGCGCGTTTCTTACGAATTGTTAACCGCCGCCGGACGCGATTAATTTTTTGTGCGGCGCGGTTTTGTTTTAATTTAAAGCGCGTTTTAATTTTGGCGTTTTGCGCCGAAATGGTAAAATGTTTTTCGCGCCGATGATTTTTGCGCGCCCCAAAAACTGCGCCGCAACATGCGCGATACAACGCCGGAGAAAAAACGATGATTATTTATTTGCACGGATTTAATAGTTCGCCGCTGTCTTCCAAGGCGGTGATGCTTGCCGAATACTGCGCCAAAGAAGGCGCGGCGTGCGCCGTGCCGCAATTGTCCGACCGCCCGAAAATTGCCGCGGCGCAAATTGGCGAATTATTAAAAACGGACGGCGAACATGCCTTAATCGGTTCGTCCATGGGCGGTTATTACGCGACATGGTTTTGCGAAAACCGCGACAATGCGCGCGCGGTTTTAATTAATCCGGCGGTGCGTTTGGCGGAAAAGCTTGCGGAATATCTTGGACGCGAACAAAAAAATTACCACACGGGCGAAACTTACATGTTTGAAGAGCGGCATTTGGAAGAATTTCGCGCGCTGGAAGTTAACAAAATCGCCGCGCCGGAAAAATATTTTTTGCTCGCGCAAACCGGGGACGAAGTTTTGGATTACCGCGAAGCGGAAAAATTTTACGCCGGAGCGCGCCATCTCATAGAGCCGGGCGGCGACCATTCCTTTACCAATTTCGCGCAACACCTGCCCGCGATTCTAAAATTTGCGGGCAACGCGGCGGAATAAAAATACCGCTTAAAAATATTACTTAAAAAAATATTAAAGTTGCGCGCGAAAAAAACGGGATAAAAAAGCGTAAAATAAAAATACAAAATAGAGATAAAAATATAAAACAAAAATGAAAACAACGGCGGGAAAGAAGCGTAAAAGTTAAGGAATTTTTACGCCTTGCGCGCGCAACATTGCGGCGGCGTCTATTAAAGACATTCCCACAACGGCGGCGGGGTCGCCGCCTTCCATGCTTTCCAAAAGCGAAACGCCGAGCCCTTCTATTTGCGCGCCGCCGGCGCAATTAAACGACGGTTCCGCTTTGATATAGCGGGCGATTTCGCGGTCCGCGAGGTTGCGGAATACCGCGCGGTGCGAGACCAAACGGCTTTCCAATGCGCCGGTTTTGGCGTTATACAACGCGGCGGCGGTAAAAAAATGCAGTTCTTTTCCGCGCATTTCGCGCAGTTGCGCGGCGGCGTTTTTGGCGTTGCCGGGTTTGTCAAACAACCGCCCGCCGCCGCTAATGGTTTGGTCGCCGCCGAGAATTAACGCGCCGGGGTATTGGGCGGCGGGGGCGCGGGCTTTTTCTTCCGCCAAGCGCAGGGCGCGGGCGGCGGGCGGTTCGCCGGGGATTTCGGTTTCGTCCACCCGCGGCGCAACGCACTTAAAATCAATCCGCAAACGGGCGAGCAACCGCCGCCGGTGCGGCGAAACGGAGGCGAGAATAATTTGCGGGGGGCGCGGCATCGGTTAACAAAAAGCGGCGGAGAGAGAGGGATTCGAACCCTCGATGGAGATTTTGTCCCCATACTCCCTTAGCAGGGGAGCGCCTTCAGCCGCTCGGCCACCTCTCCGTAAAAACGCCATTGTATCAATTTTCGGCAAGGTTGTTAATGCGCGCGATTTCGCCGTGCGGGGTAATTTCCGCAACCGCCGCAAAATTTAATTGCGGCATTTCCGCCGCCGTTGTTTGTCCGTCCGCATTGCCGGCGGCTTTGACGGCGCAGTGCAAACCGAACAACCGGACGATTGTTTGTTTGTCGCGGGGCGGCGCATTCTTGTAAATTTTCATTAGAATATTCGCCAATTCTTTTTCACTCACTTTCCGGATCCTTGTCCAAACCAAAAGCATCGTGCAACGCGCGCACCGCGTCTTCCAAACGGTTTTCGTCTATCACCACCGATATTTTAATTTCGGAAGTGGAAATCATTTGGATGTTGATATTTTCGCCCGCCAGCACGCCGAACATTTTTGCGGCGACTCCGGAATGCGATTTCATGCCGATGCCGACCGCCGAAACTTTGCCGATATTTGCGTCTCCGGCGGCTTCGCGCGCGCCGATGCCGTCCGCCGTTTTTTGCGCGGCGCGGAGGGCTTGCGGATATTCTTCCCGGTGGACGGTAAACGAAAAATCGGTGCGCCCGTCGCTGCCGATATTTTGCACAATCATATCTACATTAATATTCGCCGCGGCAACATCGGCGAGAATGCGCGCGGCGATTCCCGGTTTGTCGGGCGCGCCGATAATGGTAATTTTTGCTTCGCCGCGATTAAAAGCGACTCCGGTGACGGCGGGTTTTTCCATGTCGTTTGCCTTGTAGTGTATCAGAGTTCCCGCGCCGTCCGGTTCCGCGGCGGACAATACGCGCAACGGGACGCGGTATTTTCCGGCGAATTCTACCGCGCGGATTTGCAAAACTTTGGAACCGAGCGAAGCCATTTCCAAAATTTCTTCAAAAGTAATCGCCGCCAGTAACCGCGCTTTTTTGCAGGCGCGCGGGTCGGTCGTATAAACGCCGCGCACATCGGTATAAATGCGGCACTCGTCCGCGGCGAGGGCGGCGGCGAGGGCGACTGCGGTCGTGTCGGAGCCGCCGCGTCCCAAGGTGGAAATATCGCCGTTGGCGGCGCGTCCTTGAAATCCGGCGACAACCGGCGTTTCGCCCGCCTGCAACGCGGCGCGCAGGGGGGCGGTGTCAATATCCACGATGCGCGCTTTGCCGTGCGCGTTGTCGGTGGTGATTCCGGCTTGCGCGCCGGTAAAACTGCGCGCCGCAACGCCGGATTGTTGGAGCGCCATTGCGGCGAGCCCGCTGCACGCTTCTTCGCCGCACGCCAAAACGCGGTCGCGTTCGCGCGGCGCGCCGCCGCCAAATTCGCCGCACAGCGCGGCGAGCCGGTCGGTTTCGCCGCCCATCGCCGAGACGACCATCACGACTTCTTCGCCGCTGTCGGCGATTTTTTTAATATTGGCGGCGGCGGCGCGGATGCGCGGCGTATCGCCGAGCGAAGTGCCGCCGTATTTGCAAACAAGCATTATGAGGGCGATTATAGCATTTTTCGGGCGGGTTGCGGGTTTCGCGGGGTTGAAAAAAGGGTTGCGCGGGGCGAAAAACCGGGCGGAAAAGTTTTGCCCCGTTTTTTTTACCGTGCATGGAAAATCCGCAAATTATGCGGTATAATCGGGTTTTGTTTTTCACAAACAAGGGAGCGAAAACAATGGCATTAATAGATTTTACGGCGGTGGCTTCGGCGGGTTTGGTGCAGTTGGCGCTCTTCGGCAGCCCTGCCGGGTTGCTTACCGAGTATCCCGATGGCGAGAGTATCAGTGCCCGCGCCGAAATTCAAACAGCGGGTTTTTTGTATGATTGCCAGCTTACGGGCAGGATGGGAAATACTGGACGGGCGTATACGGGACGGGGGATAACCGATGGGAATGTAAGACATCAAAATACGGGAACGAGGGAACTTTTAGCGCCCTCCGGATTTCGGCTAACCTCCGGAGGAGTGACCATGGAATTGGCGATGGTTGAACCGTATTGGACGAGCTTCGGTTGTTCTTGGGACCATTTTATCGTTGAGTATTCCAACGGCAGAGTAGAACGGTGGGATGTCGGCAGAGATGAATTTTTGGATAGCGGTGGCGATGGTATTCCATATTTATTGGAAGAGAACGGTATTCCCGTTCCCATTCCCGCCGTTCCTCCCGGCGATGAAGACGACGATGACGATTCCGGCGGCGGAGATGAAAACGGAGACGGCGGAAGCGGTGACCCGGGCGACGGCGGCGGTAATGCTGAAAATAATAACGGCAATGCTGCAAGCGGCGGAGGCGGCGGCAGTAGCGGCGGCGGGGCGATTATCGGCGGTTTTGCGGTTGCCGGGTTTTTGTTGTATTCCGTTTCGGGCGGGACGGCGGACGAATTGTCGTGGACGCCGCAATACGCTTTTCGCTACAACAACGGCAAGCCGTTTTATTCTTACGGCTCCCGCTGGGAATATGCGAAAGATAATTGGAGCGTTTATTGGACGGCGGAAAAAACCCGCGGCGGCGAAAATTGGTTTTACGGCTCCGGTGCAAAATGGGCGGGGGATGCGTGGACGGCGTCTTTTGGGGGCGAAAGTTTCGGCGGCGTTGCGGATGCGGTTTTGTCGCTTGCCGCCCGCCGCACTTTTGGCGGTTGGGTTTTGCAATCGGGGGCGCATTCGTCCGTTCGCATGGACGATTTTGGCGCGCATTTTTCGCACCGCCTGACGGTGGCGGCGGCGTTGCGGCGCAACCGCTGGGACATTGATTTTTCCGCCGCCGTCACTCCGCAAGACAATAATTTCTTCGCCCCCGCCAACGCCCGCATCACGCTAAAACGGAATTTTTAACAATTGATTTAATACTTTCCATTCCCGCTTTTGCGGGAATGGAAAAGGCGGAAGAGTTATTTTTTAATTTTACTTTTTGCGTTGATGGCAAGTTTTTTCGCGCGATTTTTGCGGAATTCTTCAAGATCCCGCTCTTCCAATTTGCGCTGTAAATAAGCGTTCGTGCGCCCGCCTTTGGTGCGGTTGCAATTGCCGCAAAGCAACTGCACATTGTCGGGGACATAATAACCGCCCCGTTTTTGGGGGATTTTCCGGTCCAAATCCAAATGTTTCAAATCGGTAATTTCCAGGCACCCGGCGCATTTTTTCTGTTGCCCGTGATACAGCGCGGGTTTTAATTCCGCTTTTTCGGACGCGGTAAATTCCCGCACATCGGTGCGGCGGGGCGGGGTTTTTAGCCATTCAATATCTTGCGGCAAATCTTCCAGCAGCTCTTGCTGTTCCCGCGTTTTACCGGCGGGCTGGCGGACGATGCTGCGGATTTCGCATTTATGAAATTCGTCCAGCAAGTTTTTTTCTTTCTTGCTTCTCATGCGGTCCTGCATAATCGCCGCCGCCTGCAATTCCAAATCAATGCCGACCCATTGCCGCTCTTGATGCGCCGCCGCAACGCACGCCGTGGCGCATCCGCAAAACGGATCCAGCAACACATCCCCTTTTTTGCCGGAGGTTCTGATGATTCTGTTCAAAAGCGCCAGCGGTTTTTGCGTGGGCCATTTTGTATTTTCGCCGCCGCCCGCCTGTCCCAGGGACGAAATATCGTTCCAGACAGTCGGGATTTTTTTGCGGCGGTAATATTTTCCGCCTTTTTTAATAAGGTAATACTTAATGCGGGTTTTGCCGTTTTTGGTCGTTCTAACGCGCCCTTCTTTTTTTAATTTTGCAATAGAAGCGGCGGAATAATCGCCCGGCGGCAAATCGTAAAAATAGCCGCCTTCGTCTTTTTTATAGGCGGATTCCAATTCCGCTTTTTTGATTTCGGCTGCCGAAAACAATTCGTCGTAATCAACATAAACTTCGCCGGCGTTTTTGGCGTAACGCAAAATATCGTCATGCTTGGTCGCAAATTTCTTTTTGGACGGGCTTTGGGGGCCGTCGTATTGCCATGCGATATGGTTTAAGAAATTTGCGCCGCCAAAAACGCAGTCCATCAGCAGTTTTAACCCGTGCGCCATGGTTTTGTCGCAGTGCAAATAAATGCTGCCGGTATCTTTGAGAAGGCGGCGCATTTCCCACAAACGCGCGCCCATAAAGGTTAAATACGCTTCCCAATCTTCGCCGTTAATGCCGCCCATGCATTTAATAAACACCGCCGCATCGGGGCAACGCTCTTCCAAATAATCGTATTCGTCCTGGGTAATGTCGTTAACCGTCCATGTGTCTTTAAATTGCGCCTTGCGCTCTTTTCCGTTAATGGAAATTACGCCCTGGTATTGTTTTTTGGAATTGAACGGCGGGTCAAGGTAGATTAAATCCACCGAGTCGCTGTTCATGCCGCGCATCACCGTCAGATTGTCGCCAATCCACAGCTCGCGTTTTTTGCCGTTGCTTTTACGGGTCATTGTCCGATGGTGCGCGAAAAATTATTTGTCCGACCAAACGGCGAATTCGTTGCCGCAGGGGCCGGTGAAATGAAAACGCCGCCCGCCGGGAAAGGTAAATACGGGTTTGATGATTTTGCCGCCGCTGTCCGTAATTTTCTTTTCGGTGGATTCTAAATCTGCGCTGTAAAATACGATTAAAGCCGCGCCGTTTTGGGGGGACGAAGAAAGTTCGGAGCGGTAAAAACCGCCTTCCAGTCCGGCGTTGGAAAACGCCATGTATTCTTCGCCGTAATCGGTGAAAGTCCAGCCGAAAACCGCGCCGAAAAATTTCTTCGTTGCGGCAAAATCGCGGCAGGGAAATTCCGCATAATTAATTTTTTCGTGTTCGTTCATCGCGCCCCCATTTTATCATGGAATTGCCGCCCGCAAAACCGCGCGTTTTTTTTCGTCGCGCAAAACGGGATTGAACGGGATTAAAAAAGCGGGATTAAAAAACGGCATCGCAAGGCGGGATTGAAAAGCGGGATTAATCCGCCGCGGCGTTTTCTTCGGCGATTTTTTGCGCGGCGGGGTAGTCGGTTTTTCCGGCGGGGAGTTTGGGGATTTCGGCGACTGCGGTAATTTTGCGCGGCGCCCACAGCGGCGGCGCGCCGCGGGCGCGGAGCGCGGCGGCGGCTTTTTCGCGGGTGATTTCGGCGGAAGTGCAAAGCGCCGCGATTTGTTCGCCGCGCGCATCGTCCGCAATACGGACGGCGGCGAATTGCGCCTGCGGAAAACATTTGCCCAGCGCTTCTTCTATGCCGTCCAGCGGCGCCATTTCTCCGGCAATTTTAACGAAACGGCGGGCGCGTCCGGTGATGCGCAAAAAACCGGCGCAGTCAAACGCCGCAATATCGCCGGTGTCGTGCCAGCCGTCCGGCGGCGGGACGATTTTGCCCGGCGCATCGGGATAGATATAACCGAGCATGACATTCGGACCGCGCACCTGCAATTTTCCGCCTTCCGCGATTCCGTCCGCCGGCAACAGGCGGGTTTCAATATTCGCCAGCGGGCGTCCCGTCGTGCCGGCGCGGTTGTCGGACGGCGCGTTGACGGAAATTACCGGCGATGTTTCGGTTACGCCGTATCCTTCCAAAATTCTCACGCCGAATTTTTCCGCCCATGTTTTGCGGGTGGATTCTTTTAATTTTTCCGCCCCGGCGAAAACAAAACGCAACGGGCGCATTTCTTCCGGCGCGGCTTCTTCCGCATATTTGGCGAGAAAAGAATCGGCGCTAAAAAACATTTGCAGTTGGTAGCGTCCGATGATTTGCGGGATTTTTCGGTAATGCAACGGGGTGGGGTAGTGCAATACGGAGATGCCGCCCGCCGCGGGCAGGATAAATCCCGCCAGCAAGCCAAAAGAATGAAACGCGGGCAAACTGTTTAACATCGCGGTATTGCGCAAACCGGGCAGCCGCGCGAGCGTTTGCGCCGCGTTTGCCAGCAAATTGCCGTGTCCGAGTGCCGCGCCTTTTGGACGCCCTTCGGAGCCGGAAGTGAATAATACCGCCGCCGGAAAGTGATGCGCCGCCGTTGCGCCGGGAAGTTTTGCGGCGGAGATGTGCGGAAACGCCGCCGCCAAAACGGCGCGCAATTTGGCGGCGAAGTTGATTTCCGCGCGCAATTCTTCCAAACAAACAATTGTTGCGCCGCTTTGCCGCAATTCTTCCGCCGCCGTTTTTGCCGCCGGAAGATTATCCAGCAATTTTTGCGCGGTGTAAATAACGCGCACCGGCGCGGTTTCGCACGCCGACTGCAAATTGCGCCGCCCGCCCGCCGGGTTGAGCATTACCGCCGTGAGATTCCAAAACGCCGCCGCGTAAAAAACAACCGCCGCGCCAACGGATGAAGGCAGCATCACGCCGATTTTGGGCGCGGTTTCGTTTTTGTGGCGGGCGGCGATTGCCCCGCCCAACGCCCACGCGGCGCGGTAAACTTGCCGGTAAGACAGCGGCGCGCCGCCCGCATCCGAAAAAAGCGGGCGCGACCAGCCGTGCCGCCGCCCCCAGCGCAAAAAGGCGCGGACGATATTGTCGTCTTCCGGCGCGGCGGCGTTCGCTTCCAGCGCATCGGAAATGGCGCGGAATAGCGGTTTATTTTTCGCCCGCGGCGGTAGCGTTTTTTTTGCGCCAAAACGGAGGACGATGTTTTGCCGCCCCCAACGCCGCCCGTCTTCCAAAATGCGCGCCGGGACAATTGCGCCGCCGCCGATATTGGCGGCGAGAAAAACGGCGGCGCGGTTATAGCCGGAAATTTCCCCGTCCGGCGCAAATTCCGATTCCAAAAAAACGCCCCATTTTTGCCGCGGATTTTCCCGCGCTTTGCGCAATATCTCGCGGATTTTGCGGGCGTTTATTTCCCCGCCGTAAACCGCGCCCGGGATGCGGTTTTGCTCCGGCGGGTTTCCGGGGACGATGACGCCGCCGTCAAAATTGCCGGCAAAAAACGCCGGGGCGTGCGGCGGAAAATGCGAAAAAACCGCCGCCGCCGAAGTCATTTCGCCGCGCGTTTGCAGGGAAAAACAAAACCGCCGCCAAGTGCGGCGGGCGGGAAAACGGGCGGTTTCCATGCGGGGATTATAAAACGCCGCAGCGGAAAAATCGCCAAAATCTTGCGCGGATTTTCCCCTGCATTTGGAAATTGGACGGCATCGGAAAATAAACGAAAACGATTTTCCGCCCGCCGCCGAAAATCTTTGGACGCCGCGAAATTGCGCGGAAATTCGCCCGCAGACGGATTTTTCCAATATTGGCAACAGCGGCGAAAGTTCGCAACGGCGGGAAAAATTCGGGAAAATCGCGGCGCAAAATCGGCGCAAGCGGCGGGGCGGTTTTGGATTTAAGCGAGTTTGGGATTTGCGGGAGCGTTTGGGAATGCGGTTGAAAGGAATGCAAATGAAAATCTTTGGACGCCGCGATTGGCGCGATTATGCCGCGAAATTGCGCCGTAAATTGGCGGGGAATCGGCGGGAAATTGGCGTTAAGTCGGCGGCAAGTGGGCGGGAATGGCGGCGGGAAATTTGGGTTTAAGATTTTCGGCGGCGGAAAAGGGCGAAAAAAAAGCGGAAAAGAGTGAAAAATTATTGTAAATTTTCCGCGATTTTATTGACAAGGCAGAATTTTCCATGTTATAATAATGCTCTGCTTTCGGCGGGAGCGCATTTTTGCGCGCTTTTTGCCGTTGCGGGAAATCCAAATTTATGCCTACTGTCAACCAGTTAACGCGCAAGCCGCGGCGGGTGAGAAAGATCAAATCCGCTTCTCCGGCTTTGGAAAATTGCCCGCAACGGCGGGGCGTCTGCCTGCGCGTTTATACCACAACCCCCAAAAAACCAAACTCCGCCCTGCGAAAAGTCGCGCGGGTGCGGCTGGTTAACGGCTTTGAAGTTACCGCCTACATCGGCGGCGAAGGGCATAATTTGCAGGAACACTCGGTCGTCCTCGTGCGGGGCGGACGGGTAAAAGACCTGCCCGGCGTCCGCTATCATGTCGTCCGCGGCTCGCTGGATACTTCCGGCGTAGACAAGCGGCGGTGCGGGCGCTCCAAATACGGCGGCAAACGTCCAAAGAAACAGTAAAATGTCGCGCCGCCGTCCAGCCGAAAAACGCAAAATTCTTCCCGACCCGCGCTACAACAGCGAGCGGGTGGCGAAGTTTGTGAATGTCGTCATGAAAGACGGCAAGAAGCCCGTTGCCGAGCGCATCGTCTACGGCGCGCTCGCCGAAATTGAAAAGAAAAAAGACGGCGCGCCGGAAGCCGCAGTCGCCGTTTTTGAAGAAGCGATTAACAATATCCGCCCGCAGGTGGAAGTCAAAAGCCGCCGGGTCGGCGGGGCGAATTACCAAGTGCCGGTGGAAGTCCGCGCCGAAAGGGCGGTCGCTTTGGCGATGCGCTGGCTGTGCCACGCGATGCGCTCCGGCGGCGACAAACACACCTACCGCAATCTCGCCAACGAATTATTGGAAGCGTCCGCCGGACGCGGCGTGGCGGTCAAAAAACGGGACGACACGCACCGCATGGCCGCCGCGAATAAAGCATTCGCCCATTTCCGTTATTAAAATGCGGGATTTTTCCGCCATCGCCGCCTTTGCCGTTTTTTGCGCGCGCTTGTCCGAAAAGACGCGCGCCGTCTGCTCGGTGTGCCGCAACCCGGTGCGTTGCCGCGCGATTAGCATCTCCAAAACCTCCGCTACGGCGGGGCGGGGCGTTTAATCATGGCGCGCAAAGTCCCTATTAATCTCTACCGCAATATCGGAATCATGGCGCACATTGATGCGGGCAAGACGACGACGACCGAGCGGATTTTGTTTTATACCGGCATCTCGCACAAAATCGGCGAGGTGCATGAAGGCACGGCGGTCATGGATTGGATGGCGCAGGAGCAGGAGCGCGGCATTACGATTACTTCCGCCGCCACGACTTGTTTTTGGCGCGGGATGGGCGGCGATTTGCCCGAACACCGGATTAACATTATTGACACGCCGGGGCATGTGGATTTTACGATTGAAGTTGAGCGGTCGTTGCGCGTTTTGGACGGCGCGGTGGGCGTTTTTTGCGCGGTGGGCGGGGTGCAGCCGCAATCCGAAACGGTTTGGCGGCAGGCGAATAAATACGCCGTCCCGCGTTTGGCGTTTGTCAACAAAATGGACCGGGTGGGGGCGAATTTTCACAAAGTGCGCGAGCAAATCCGCGACCGTCTGCGCGCCGTGCCGGTGCCGGTGCAGCTGCCGATTGGAGCGGAAAGCGAATTTCGCGGCGTCGTAGATTTGGCGGAAATGCGCGCCATATATTGGGAAGACGAAAACATGGGCGCGCGTTGCCGGATTGAAGACATCCCCGCCGACATCGCCGAAGAATCCGCCCGCTGGCGCGAAAATCTCGTAGAAGCGGCGGCGGAATCTTCCGAAGAATTAATGGAAAAATATTTATCGGAAAACGATTTGGACGCCAAAGATATTCGCGTCGGAATCCGCGCGCGCGTGATTGCCAACGAAATCGTCCCGTTGCTGTGCGGCACCGCGTTTAAGAATAAAGGCGTGCAAGCGTTGCTGGACGCCGTCGCCTACTATTTGCCGTCTCCCGCCGACATGCCGCCGGTGCGCGGGACGGACGACAAGGACGGCGAAATCCTGCGCAAAGCCGACGACGCCGAAAAAGCCGCGGCGTTTATTTTCAAAGTCGCCAACGACCCGTATGTCGGGCAGTTGTCGTTTATCCGTTTGTATTCCGGGACGCTTTCTTCGGGGGCGACAATTATGAACATGTCGCGCGGGCGCAAAGAGCGCATCGGGCGGATTTTGCAAATGCACGCCAACACCCGCGAAGAAATCAAAGAAGTGCGCGCGGGCGACATCGCCGCTTTGGTGGGGTTGCGCGAAGGCGTCACCGGCGAGACGATTTGCGCGCCGGACGCGCCGATTGTTTTGGAAAAAATGAGTTTTCCCGACCCGGTAATCCATGTCGCGGTAGAGCCCAAAACAAAAGCCGACCAGGAAAAAATGTCCATCGCCTTGGGGCGGCTGGCGCACGAAGACCCGTCCTTTCGCGTGCGCAGCGACGAAGAATCCGGGCAGACGATTATTTCGGGCATGGGCGAATTGCATTTGGAAATTATCGTAGACCGCATGCGCCGCGAGTTTAATGTAGAAGCGAATGTCGGACGCCCGCAAGTCGCCTACCGCGAAGCGATTAAAAAAGCGGTGGAAGTGGAAGGCAAGCTGATTAAACAAACCGGCGGGCGCGGGCAATACGGGCATGTGTGGCTGAAATTGGAGCCGCTGAAAAACGGCGCGGGCTTTGAGTTTGTCGACAAAATTAAAGGCGGAGTCGTCCCCAAAGAATACATTCCGGCGGTGGAAAAAGGCATCATTGAAACGATGAAATCCGGCGTATTGGCGGGCTATCCGGTGGTGGATTTGCGCGCGACTTTGTTTGACGGCTCGTACCACGATGTGGATTCCAGCGAACAGGCGTTTCGCATGGCGGCGTCCATCGCATTCCGCGACGGCATGAAAAAAGCCGCGGCGGTTTTATTGGAGCCGATGATGAAAGTGGAAGTGGAAACGCCCGAAGAAAAAATGGGCGATGTGATGGGCGACATCAATTCGCGGCGCGGCATGATTCAAGGCATGGAAGACATTATGGCGGGAAGCAAAGCGGTCAACGCCGATGT
>JBPCWY010000165.1:0-3367 GCA_051009035.1 Gammaproteobacteria bacterium | reverse complement strand
TTTTTAATTAAATTTAATGGATGCGCCCGCTTAAAATTAACTCCGCATTTTTTTGCCTTCGGGGTCGTAGGGCGGGCGGAGGCAAATTGTTGCCGGACATTTTTCGCCCAATATTTCCACCGCGCATTTCGCGCCTTCTTTGGCGTATTCCGCGCCGATATAACCGACCGCCAAACTTTTGCCGATAGTATGCCCGAAACCGCCGGAAGTAATAAAACCAATTTGCGCGCCGTCCAAATATACCGGCTCGTCCCCGCACGCATCGGCGCGGGGCGAATCTATAACCAGCGTTATCCGCCGCCGTTGCGGGACATGCGCCTGCGCCGCTTTTTTGCCGGTGAAATCCGCCGCTTTGGAAAAATCTATAAACGCGTCCAATCCCGATTCGGCGGGGGTAAAATCTTCCCGAAAATCCATCGTCCACGCGCCGAAACCTTTTTCCAAACGCATGGACATAAACGCGCGCGCGCCAAACGGGCGCAAATCGCCGTCCGCATTTTGCACGGCATCGTGCAGGGCGCGCAAATATTCCGGCGCGCAATAAATTTCATAACCGAGCTCGCCGGTAAACGACACGCGCGCGACAATCGCCGGCACGCCGCCGGTTTCCATCCGCCGAATATCCATAAACCGGAACGCTTTCGCCGAAACATCTTCGCGGGTTAACTTTGCCAAAATATCGCGCGCGCGCGGTCCGGCAATCGCGAGTCCGTGCAGTTGCGCGGAAAGGTTGGCGGTTTGCACGCCGGATTTTGGCATGCGCGCCAAAAAATAACGCTGATGCGCAAGTTGCGCCGCGCCGGAACCGAAAAGCAAAAAATCATTTTCGCCTAATTTTGCAACGGACAAATCACCGATTAATTTTCCGCCCGGCGACAACATCGGCGCGAGGCGCATGCGTCCGGTATCAGGCATTCGGCAGGCGAGAATGCCGTCCAAAAATTCTTCCGCGCCGGGACCGGAAATAGCGTGTTTGGCAAAATTTGCCGTTTCAATATAACCGGCGTTTTCGCGCACGGCGCGCACTTCCGCGGCGACCGCCGGATGCGCGTTGGAGCGCAAAAAAGTCGGCGTTTCCATCTCCCCCGGACGCCCGAACCATAGCGCGTGTTCCAATCCGAAACTGCATCCGAACACCGCGCCCGCCGCCGCCAAACGCCCGTATAATGCGGTCGTCCGCAGGGGGCGCATGGCGGGCAATTCTTCGTTGGGATAGGATACTTGAAACCGCCGCCCGAAATTTTCCACCGCTTTGGCAACGGCGTATTTGCGTCCGGCAAACTCCCCGAAACGCGCGACATCCATCGCAAACACATCCATGCCCGGCTCGCCTTCCGCCATCCAATCCGCAAAAACTTTGCCGATTCCCGCGCCTTGGCAAAACCCCGCCATCACGCCGCACGCCGACCAAAAATTGCGCAAGCCCGGCACCGGACCAATTAACGCGTTGCCGTCCGGGGCGAAAGTGAACGGGCCGTTGACGACTTTTTTGATTCCGGCTTGGGCGAGTTTGGGAAAATGTTGAAACGCCGTTTCCAGCCGGGGTGCGATGCGCGATAAATCATCGGGCAATAATTCATGCCCGAAATCCCACGGCGTTTCGTCCACCGACCAGGGCGTGCCGTTTTCTTCGTAAACGCCGAGGAGCATTCCCATGCCTTCCTGCCGCCCGTAAGCGTTGCCGTCAAAATCCACCATGGAGGGCAATTCGCGCCCGAGGTTTTCAATGTCTTCCAGCGAGTCGGTAATTAAATAATGGTGTTCCATCGCCTGCACGGGCAATTCAATTCCCGCCATGCGCCCGACTTCGCGCGCCCACAAACCGCCCGCATTGACGACATGCTCCGCCCGCAACGCGCCTTTGTCCGTGGTAATTTCCCATTCGCCGGACGCTTTTTGGCGCAACGCCGAAACTTTTGTCTGGCGCAAAACCGAAGCGCCCAAATTGCGCGCCGCTTTGGCAAACGCCTGCACCACCCCGGCGGGGTCTATATGCCCGTCCAGCGGGTCGTATAACGCCCCCAAAAAATGTTGCGGGTCAATTAGCGGATGTTTTTCGCGCGCTTCTTCCAAACTAATAAATTGCATGTCCGGGTTGGCGATGCGGTGTTTGGCTTGCTCTTGAACCAAATAATTCATCCGTTCCGGCGAAGACGCGAGATAGATTCCGCCGGTGCGGTGCATTCCCACGGATTGCCCGGATTCTTTTTCCAGTTGCGGATAAAATTTTAGCGTGTGCAGTTGCAGCGCGGACAAATTGGCGTTGGAATTGATGATATGAAAATTACCCGCCGCGTGCCACGAAGAGCCGCAGGATAATTCGCGCCGCTCCAATAGCAGCAAATCGCGCCATCCTTTTTTTGCCAAATGGTATAAAATGGCGCAACCGACGACGCCGCCGCCGATAACGACAACGCGCGCGCGCGCGGGCAAATCCGAATCCGTCATGATGCGCCTCCTTTGTTTTTGTATTGCATTGTTTGCGCCGCTTATTATAGCGCGGGCGGACGGCGCGCCGCCCCCGCCCGAAATTGCGCTGACTATCAACGGCGCGGCGGTGCGGGCGGAAATTGCCGCGACTCCCGCGGCGCGGCGATTGGGATTGTCCCATCGCGCCGCCTTGCCGCCCGCCCGCGGGATGTTGCTGGCGTTTCCGCGCGCGCGGCGGTTTTGTTTGTGGATGCGCGATGTGTCTTTTCCGCTGGATGCGGCGTTTATTGACGGGGCGGGAAATATTGTCGGCATCGCGCGGATGCAGCCGCATACCGAAGAATTGCATTGCGCCCCGTCTCCGGCAAAATACGCGCTGGAAGCCGCAAACATACGGGCAAAACCGGGCGACAAAGTATTCGGACTCCCCGCCGCGGAAATTGCGGAATAGGGTTTTTTATTTTGGAATCGCCTATCCATGTCATTCCTGCGAAAGCAGGAATCCAGCTCAGCGGCGAAGCCGCTCCGTTTTCGCCGGCGGTAAAAGTTTCCGCTTTGCGGAAGGGGCTGGATTCCTGCTTTCGCAGGAATGACATGTGGGGCAGGAATGACATGGTTTTTTGGAATGGTTTGAGTGGCTGGCGGTTTGCGGCGGGGTGGATTTCCCGCTGGAAAAGTTATGTTTTTCTTTTTTCTAATTTGTCGGCGAAGCGGAGCATCGGCCAGCAAATGGCGAAATATAACGCCGCCGCTAATAACCATACTTCAAAAATCTGGCGCGATGAAACGGACGCCTCTTGCGCCGCAAAGGTTAATTCTTGCACTGAAATGACCGATAAAATCGCCGAATCTTTTACCAAAAAAATGAGTTGCCCGACTAACGGGGCGGCGGTGTTTTTTAATGCTTGCGGCAAAATGACGAAGCGCAAAATTTGCC
>JBPCWY010000164.1:0-11357 GCA_051009035.1 Gammaproteobacteria bacterium | reverse complement strand
GGACGATTGCGCGGGCGACGAGATATTAAGCGGCGGCGAGTGCGCGGTTTTGGAATGCGGGAGAGTGCATATTGCGGACAATCATGTATGCCGCCCGCGGACGCAAGCGGAATGCGATAATGCGCAGGGTTTGTTTTACGCGTCTCCGGCGGGAGTTTGCGTTGCGCTTCTCGCGGGAAATTGCGCGAGCGATGAGATAGTGCGAAACGGCAGATGCGTGGGTTTGATTTGTTCGCCGGGGGAAATTGCGGACGAGCATGCCTGCCGCAGGCGGACGCAGTCGGAATGCGCGGCGATTAATTGGCTTTATTTGGACGGGGATTGCCGCCGCCAACGCAGCGGTGAATGTGCGACTAATCAAGCATTGGTTTCGGGGATATGCACGGCATTAATATGCGCGCCGGACCAAATCGCGCGAAACCACAAATGCCGCGCGCGGAGCAAATTGGAATGCACGGGTCCGACTTTGGCTTACGATTACCGGGGCGACAAATGCCGCGTTGCATCCTGCTCGGATAATGAAGAGTATTTTCGGGGCGCATGCAGGGCGTTGTATTGCGCGCCGCACAAAATAATTGAAAACCACAAATGCCGCAGGCGCACGGCATTGGAATGCCAAAGCGTTGTCGGCTACGAATATCGCGGCGGCAAATGCAGGGAATTGAATTGCGCGGTCGGGGAGATTAAATCCGGAAGCGTTTGCAGCGAGCGGACGGCGGAACAATGCGTCTCGGCGAAGTTGTTTTACGACCACGGCGCGCAAGATTGCCGCGCTCCGGCGGACAACAGCGAATGCGCGCCCAACCAAAGAGCGATTGGCGGCAAATGCAAATATTTCTCCTGTTCCAACGCCCAAGTTGCGGATAACCATGCATGCCGCGACCGGACGGCATTGGAATGCACGAGCGCCGGATATACTTATGCAAACGGGCGGTGCAACACCGATTTGATTACGGACGAAAGCGCTTGCGCCGTTGGCAAACAGTTGCGGGACGGCAAATGCCGGAGTTTTTCTTGCGATTCCCTCCATATCAAGGAAGCCCATAGATGCCGCCCGCGGACGGAGTCGGAATGCGTATTTTACTCGGTTGTTTGGGACGGCGAGGCGGGAGAGTGCCGCAGAAAAACGAGAACAGAGTGCGATGCGGAAGGCGGAATTTATGGGAATTCCCTTTGCAATGTAGCGTTTCCGAGAGAATGCGGCGCGGGAGAAATTTATGACATATACATAAACGCGTGCCGCGGAATATTGGAAACCGACTGCACCGAGCAGGAAGTATTTCGCAATAACGCGTGCGAGCCGCTGGAATGCGCGCCCGGCGAAATCGGGGTAAACCATGCCTGCGTTAGTTTGACCGATAAAGAATATCTGGACAAGTGGAACAGATTTGACAATTCACGGTCGTCAACTTTTAGCGAAATAAACGCGCTATATGCATACCAGCGCGGATACCATGGGCAGGGCGTAACCGTTATTGTGGCGGATGAAATAGGGGTAACCTATATTATAGACGCCCCTAATATTAAGTCCCGCGCGCATTTGCTTCAAAACATAGTTAAGGAAGTGCCGGACGCCCTTAAGGGAGTATCCGTAGACATGGATGTATGGGAGTCACACTCTGACCGGACTTATATTTATTCCCGCTATGGTAATTTCCGCGGATATCCCGACGAAGGCATTGATGTTTTAAGGGATATTTATGAGCCCGGGAGCTTTTATTATTTGGCATACTATGGTTTTGGCAGAGCGGCGGTTATTGCCTTGCCGCGCAGTGGCAGGGTAGGAGGGACGTCTATTGAACGGTGGGTCGGACGCCAACATGGCGTTGCGCCGGAAGCCAAAGTGTTTCCCGTAGAGTTGAGGGATTCATGGCTATTAGGGCAAGCGGCGGGACAGTCGGAGGACGGCATGATTATTGTCCATTCGCCCAGCAACAACTCTTATGCAGATTTTCTTCACACTCCCCACGATTTTCGTTATTTTGATGTGCCGCGCACGATAGATGAAATTATTGGCAATGAAGGGTTTGCGGAGAGGGCAAAGGCGTATCAGCCGGCGCAAGATTCGGATTCCATATTTGTTTGGTCGGCGGGGCGCGAAGGACGCAACGGCAGAAACAAACCAGTTAGCCCGCAAGGGTCCGGATATGTGCCTCATTTATATTCCGAACTGGAAGATAACTGGCTGGTTGTCTCGGCATATCAGTATAAGTTCCCTGCAGATCATTATTCAGACGGGAGTTCCCCCATGATTCCGTGGTGGGACAACGGTTGCGGCATCGCCAAAATGTGGTGTGTTTCTGCGCCGGGATACAGTAGCGGTGACACCTCTCTCGTAGCTGCGGGCGCGCTGGCGGTGTTGAAAAGCGCCGCGCCGGCGTTGCCAAATACGGCTATTCGCGCGATTTTGTTGACGACTGCGCGGGATATTGGCGAGGAGGGCATAGATGAATTGTTCGGCTGGGGTGCGATTGATATATCCGCGGGCATCGTGCATATTGAAAATCTGGAAACGGCGGAAGTGCAAGATTTACCCGCCCTCCGTTTGCAGGAGTTTCAATCCGGTTTGCCGGACGGCTTCCGTCATCTCGGCGCAAACATGCAACATATTTCCGTTGCGGTTAAAATCACCGACGACTCTTTCGTCAATGTCCCGCTGGCGTCATTAATGCCGCAAGGCGAAAACTCCGCGCCCGAATTGGGCGATGCGGCGGACGGCATGTTTTCCGAAACGGCAACGGCGGAATGGCGTCCGGGTTTTGCCGGCTTTGCCGATGCGGTTGCGGGCAAATACAGTTTAGGCTGGAACAGCGAAAGCGGCAAAACGCAACTGGGCGGCGAAATATCGCACTTTGCGGAAGACGACACATTTTCGGGTTTGGGCGCATTAGGCGCAGCGAACGCAAAACAACACGGCGGCAAGATTCGCATCAAACGCGGATTTAGCGCGGGCATTTCAGCATTCGGCGAATACGAGTATTCGGAAATACGCGCAGAAGCAGAAAGCGGAAAATTCGTTTCGGGGATTCGCGGCGCGAAAAAAGACGGCTGGACGGCGGGCTTGGAATACGCAAACATATTCCGCCACGCGGACCGGATACAATTAAAAGCGCGTCAACGCGGGCGTTTTCGCGACGGCAATTTGGTCCTGCAATATCCGGAAGCGGGCGGCGATTTTTATTCGTCATTCATAGGCGAAAGCGGACAATCGGTAGTATTACGGGAGTCGGAAGTATCATTACGGGAGAAGCCGTCCCTGACTTGGTCTTTGGGATACGCGGCGAAGTTAGGCGAAAGCGAATGGGCGTTAGCAGCGGAATACGACAACAAATCCCGCAACGGCGCAATATCGGCAAAATGGCGCGTAGATTTTTAAGAACTAATCGCGCAAACACCCGCCGCCGGTAAAACCCCCGGCGGCGGTTTTTTTTAATCCCTGCCCCGTCCGACATCTCAACGGCATTCCGCCGCCTTTCGCCGCAAACTGCCCCTACGGCAAACCGCCAGCCGCTCAAACCATTTCCATAAAGCCATGTCATTCCTGCGAAAGCAGGAATCTATTTCTTTCGGCAAAGCGGAAACTTTTGCCGCCGGCGAAAAAGGAGCGGCTTCGCCGCTATTCTGGATTCCTGCTTTCGCAGGAATGACATGGGGGGAGAGATGGAATGAAATGGGGGAGAGATTAAGCGGCTGGCGGTTTACGCCAATTTCGCTGCAAACGGCGAAAGGCGGCGGGACGCCGCCAGTATGCATCCCAACGCTGGAGCGTAGGGACGAGTTAAAACAATGACGAGTTAATAATATTGCAATTTCCGCGCGCAATTTATTTTGGCGCGGCGGTTTAATTTCCGGCGACTTTGGGGAGCCATGTGGCGAGTTGCGGGAAGAGGACGAGGATGACGATGAAACCGCCGATGACGAAAAACATCGGCATGCTGGCGCGCGCGATAAACGGTATTCCTTTTCCGGTCATCTGCTGCAATACAAAAAGATTGAATCCTACGGGCGGGGTGATTTGCGCCATTTCCACAACCGCCATTAAATACACGCCAAACCACAGCATGTCAAAACCCGCCTGCCGCACCATCGGTTCAATTACCGCCATGGTTAATACGATGGACGAAATGCCGTCCAAAAAACAGCCCAGCACGATGTAAAATACGGTGAGCATTGCAATCAGCGCGAGCGGCGATAATTCCAGCGCGCCGATGCCTTCCGCCAAACGGCGCGGGATGCCGGTAAATCCCATCGCCAGCGATAAAAATTCCGCGCCCATTAAAATAAACATAATCATCGCCGATACTTTCGCCGCGCCGAACAGCGCTTTTTCAAACGAGCGGCGGTTTAACGAACCCTGGCAATACGATAAAATAAAAGAACCCGCAACGCCGAGCGCCGCCGCTTCGGTTGCGGTTGCCACGCCGCTGTAAATGGAACCGATAACCCCCGCAATCACGGCAAACGCCGGGGCGAGCAGCGCGAGCGAACGCAGTTTGCTTTGCCCGCCCGGGTCGCGTTTGTATGCGCTTTTGTTTAACATGCCCCAGACGGCGATGTATCCCATAAATAAAAATACCAGCACGACGCCCGGAATTAATGAGGCGATAAATAATTGCGTGATGGATTCGTTGACCGTGATGCCGTAGATAATCATGGAAATGGACGGCGGAATTAAAAGACCGAGGGTGCCCGCGCCGGATAATGTGCCGATAATCATTTTTTCGGGATAGCCGCGTTTGCGGAGTTCGGGGATGGACATTTTTCCGACGGTTGCCACCGTTGCGGCGGACGAACCCGAAATGGAGGCGAAAACGGCGGACGCGCCGATATTGACATGCAGCGCGCCGCCGGGCAGGCGGCGCATAAACGGGGCGATTCCTAAAAATAAATTTTCCGAAAGTTTGGAATGAAATAAAATTTCGCCCATCCAAATAAACAGCGGCAGCGCGGTCAGCGACCATGAGGATTGCGCGCCCCAAATCGTCAGCGCCATCGCGTCCCCGACCGGGCGGGCGGTAAATAAAAACATGCCGAGCGCCGCCGTCATCAACAAAGACGCGCCCACCCACACGCCGCCGGCGAGCAGAATAAACAGCGCGCCAATAAAAACAATAATGGAAACGGTTTCGGCCATGCGCGGGGGCGGTTATTTTTTTTCGCGCCGTAAAAAAACGAGAATGCCGGTGTGCAAAACGGATACTGCAAAAACCGCCGCCCCCGCCGCGGCGGGCAGCTGCGGAATCCACAGTAGAATGGCGTCCGCCCCTTCGCTGCGCTCTTTAAATTGATGCGAAAAATAAGCGAGGCGCGACAAATAAAAAGCCAAATACGAAGCAACGGCGAACATCGCCGCGTAACTTCCCGTTTCCAAAACGCGCCGCGCTTTTGCGGGAAGGGCGTCCAAAACGACTGATACATAAATATGCCCGCGCGCGCGGAATGTGGGGGCGAGCGCCAAAAAAGTCATCGCGCCCATGACATACCCCGCCACATCGGTCGCGCCCCCGCCGTATAAATTTAATACCCGCGCCGCAATGGAATACAACACCAACAAACACAGCAAACAAAACAGCGCGGCGGACGCCCGCATGCAAACCGCGTAAAGCCGCTCCAATCCGCCGTGCAAAAAACATGCCGCCGAAAGGCATGCCGCCGGACATTTCACCGCGCGCCGCCTCCCGCCGGGCGGTTACTGCTTTGCCCGTTGATACGCGTCAAGAATCGCCCGCCCTTCGTCCCCGGCGGCGTCCAGCCATTCGCGCCGCATAACTTCGCCCGCTTCCATAAAATCTTTGAGAAGTTGCGGCGGGGCGGCGGCGGTCGTCATGCCTCTTGCGTCAAATTGCCCGACATACCACGCCGCCAATTCTTCGGCTTTTTTCCATCCTTTTTCTTCCGCCCGTTTTGCCGCGGCGCGGACAACTTCGCGCGTTTCGGGCGGCAACGCATTCCACGCTTCTTTGTTGGCGAAAACCATGTTGCGCGGCAGCCACGCCTGCATGTCGTAATAATATTTTACATGCTCCCACAGCTTGCGGTCGTAGCCGGTGGAGCCGGAAGAAATCATCGTCTCCGCCACGCCGGTAGCAAACGCCTGCTGCAATTCCGCCGCTTCAATTTTGGTCGCCGACATGCCCATCAATTCCGCCAAGTGCGCGGTTTGCGCGTTATACGCGCGAAACTTCAACCCGCTCAAATCGGCTTTGGATTGGACCGGGCGGGTGCTGTAAAAACCCTGCGGCGGCCAGGGCACGGAATACAAAAATACGAGCCCCGATTCGTCCAGCTTTTTTTCCAATGCGGGGCGCGAGGTTTCGTATAAAACGCGCGCTTCTTCAAACCCGGTCGCCAAAAACGGAATGCTGTCTAACCCGTAAAACGCCGCATCGTTGGATAACGCGGAAATAATGCGCTCGCCAATCGGCGCCAAACCGCGCCGCACCGCGCCGTAAATTTCGCTGCCGCCAAACAACGAGCCGCCCGGATGCACCGCGATTTCCAGCGCGCCGCCCGAATTTTTCGCCACCTCTTCGGCAAATTCCGCGCCGATTTCGGAATGGTAGTTGGACGCGACATATGCCATCGGCATGTCCCATTTTTCCGCGCCGGCGGCAAACGGCAGGCAGGCGGCAAACAGGGCAAAAACGATTCTTTGGATTCCGCTCATGGGTCTCTCCTTTTGCGGCGGCTAAAACCGCCGATGAAATGATTATAATAGAAAAAGCCGTTTGGGGCGAATTTTAATTTCATTTTCGGGCAAAGCCGCATGCAACCCGCCATCGGATTCTTAAAGTTGGATACGCGTTTTCCGCGCGGTCCCGGCGACGCCGGCTGCGCCGCGACTTGGCGTTTTCCGGCATTGTATTACACCGTCCGCCGCGCTTCGCCGTCCCGCGTGATTCCGCAGCGGGCGGACGATTTATTGCCCGCGTTTATCGCCGGCGGCAAAAAACTCGCGGCGCGCGGTGCGGCGGGAATCAGCGCGACTTGCGGGTTTTTAGTCCGCCACCAAAACGCGCTCGCCGCCGCCTTGCCCGTGCCGGTAATGGCGAGCGCCCTGCTTTACGGGCCGCGTTTGCAGCAATCGCTTCCGGCGGGGAAGAGTTTGGGAATCCTCACCGTTTCGCCGAAAGATTTGTCCGCCGCCGATTTGCGGGCGGCGGGATTGGATATTTCCAAAACCATAATCGGCGGGTTGCCGCCGTCTTCCGCCACCGCGGATTCGCTGTTAAACAACCGCCGCACTTTGGACGCCGCGCGGGCGAAAGAAGACATGCGGCTGGCGGCGGAAGAATTGCGCCGTAGCGGGGGCGGAAAAATCGGCGCGGTGTTGTTGGAATGCGCGAATATGCCCGCGTTTTCCGGCGCGGTCGCCGCCGCCGCGGGCGCGCCGGTGTTTTCCATATTGGACGCGGTGAATGATTTTTACGGCTCGCTGGCGGGTGCGTGAATAAAACCGCCGCCGTGTTGGGCGCCGGCGCGGCGGGCGTTTGCGCCGCGTTAATGTTAAAACGGCGCGGCTGGGAAGTGATGCTCGCCGACCGCAAACCGCCCGCTTCCGAAACTTCGCAGGGCAACGCCGGGATTATCAGCGCATCGTCCGCCGTGCCGCTCAACAACCCCGGATTGCGGCGCAATATTATTTCGCTGCTGGCAGACAAAGGCGGCGGGTTGGATTGGCGGTGGCAATATGTCGCCGCCAATATTTCATGGTTTGCCCGTTTTTTTTATTACGCTTCCGCGGCGCAAAGCAAACGCCGCGCGCGCGCGTTGTATCTTTTAATTTCGCGCGCGCAAAAATTGCACCGCGAATGGGCGGCGGAATTGGACGACAATCCCGTTTGCCGGCGGGGATGGATTAAGGCATACCGCAGCGCCCGAAGTTTTGAGCGCGGCGCGTTTGAACGCGAAATGTGGGACGGGCTGGGCGTTTCTTACGAAATATTAAACGCCGCCGAAACCGCCGCCGCGCCGGGTATTTTGCCCGTATTTCATGCCGCCGTCCGCCTGCCTTCCGCCGAGGCGGCGGTTTCGCCGGGCGGGCGCATCCGCGCATACGCCGAATTATTTGCGCGCGCCGGAGGGCGTTTTGTGCGGGGCGAAATCGCGCGGCTGGAACGGCGCAAAAACGAATGGGAAATTCAATTTACCGGCGGCAAAACGGAGCGCGCGGCGCATGCGCTTGTCGCGCTTGGTCCGTGGAGCAAAAATTTTTTGCAAAACATAAACATCCGTTTGCCGATGGGATACGAGCGGGGCGGACACCGCCATTTTGACATGGACGAAAATGCGCCGCCGATTGTGTTGTGCGACATGGACGGCGGCTACAACGCCGTCATGCAAAACGGCAAACTGCGCATGACTTCGGGCGTGCATTTGGCGGATTTAGAATCGCCTCCCAACGCCGGACAACTTGACCGGGCGGAAGAAAAACTGCGCGAAGCGGTGGCGGGCGCGGGAAAAGCAAACGGCGAAGATTGGTTCGGCGCGCGCCCGACTCTGCCCGATTCTTTGCCGGCGGTGGGAAGATTAAAACCGGAAAACCTGTGGCTGGCAACAGGCGGGCAACACATCGGATTTATGACCGCCCCCGCCATAGGCGAATTAGCGGCGTCATTAATGTCCGGCGAAACGCCCCCCGTCCCCGCGCCCCCCTTCGCCCCCTCCCGCTTCGCGATATAAACCGAAAATGAAACCGCAAATAATTCCCCATTCCGCTTTCGCGGGAATGGCATGACTTTTTTATTTTCGTCATTCCTGCGAAAGCGGGAATCCAAAATGCCGGGCATTATTGCAAAATTAGACAATTCGCCGAAGTTAACTATTTGGATTCCCGCCTGCGCGAGAATGACAAAAACTTGGATAATTCCCGCAACCCGCAATTCTCCCGCAACCGCCAAAAAGCGGCGGGTTTTTGCGGATTTCGGATTGCCGATTTTTCCCAAAATTCAATCAATTCCGTCCGGTGGCAGTAGACAAAAAACACGCATTGAAAAATATTTGGAGGTTGGAGGTGAAACTTCGCGCTCTTTCCGATTAAGAGTGTTAGAATTTTACCGTCCAATTTTTCTAATCGTTAAAAACATAACCTCATAACCGCGCTCAAAGCAAGGGGGAGTGCACGGAAAACAGGTGTTTTCGGGGAAAAAGGTTGTTTGCAAATCGGAGGGAAAATGCGGTTAACGCCATTATACAATGGCTTGTTGGCGCTTATGTGCGCTTTGGGCGGAATGTCGCCGCCCTACTCCTCCTATGCCGAAGAACCGGCGCCGTCCCAAACGGGGATTTCCTATTCCGATTATTACGCGCGTTACGGCGATGCCCGGACGCCCGCCGCCCCGCCTTTCATTGTTTTACCCCGTCCCGTCCTCGTTAGCCGGGAGGCGGGATATGCCAAAAATCCCGGGCTCGTCAATATCTTTTCCACCCCGATAGGCGTTATCGCCGTCGGCGCCGCCGCATATGTCGGCATGGCGGTCCTGTCGTCAAACCGCGACAGCAAGGACAATATTTGCGGAACGGGGGAGGACATTATTGACGGAATATGCCAAGCATCGGAAACACCGGAAACGCCGGTATCGGTAAATTGCAACGAAGGGGAAGTAAAGATTTTGGAGGCGGAGTCCGATGACGCGGCGATTTGCCGCGAAATGGATCCGGCGGAATGCGCCGCCGCGGGATTGTTTTACGATGCGCCCAATTCCGACTGCCGCGCGCTAAAAAACGACGATTGCGCCGACAATCAAGAAGCCGAAAATAACCGCTGCGTCAATTTAAAATGCAAAACGGGGGAAGTTGCGAAAGGGCATAAATGCGCTTTGGCGGAACGCTCGGAATGCACGGGCGCGGGGGTGTTTTACGATACGGAAAACGCGAAATGCCGCAAAATCAAAGACGGCGATTGCGCGGACAATGCGGCGGTGAAAAACGGATTTTGCGAACCATTAACTTGCGCGCCGGAAGAATTGGCGAAAAACCACGAATGCCGCCTGCCGCAAAACGGCGCGGAATGCAGGGAAATTAACGCGGCGGAAGTGTTTGACGATGCCGAAAGCGACAAATGCCGCCTGCCCAATTCGCATGGCGATTGCGAAGAAGTCGGGGGACGGACGCAAATATACGCTCCGGACGAAGCGGATAATTGCCGGACGCGGGACGATGAATTTTGCGCCGAAATAAACGAAGTTTTAATTAGCCCAAGCGACCGGACGAGCTGCCGCTTGCCGGAAACGCCGGCGGAATGCGTAACCGCAAACGGACAAACGCGCCCGATATACGCCCCCGCCGATCCGGAATCGGCGAAAAACTGCCGCCCGCGGCGGGACAACGAAGATTGCCCGGCGGGCATGGTATTAAAAAACGGCATTTGCGATTTGCCGTCCGAAAACGAAGATTGCGCGGAAGTATACGGAAACGCGCAACCGATATTTGACGAAGCGGAAACGGACAAATGCCGCCTGCCGAATGCGCGCAAGGAATGCCGGAGTTTGCATGGGGACGCGCAACCGCGTTTTGACGAAGGCGAAGCGGACAAATGCCGATTGCCGAATGTAAATGCGGAATGCGCGGAAGAATACGGCGCGGCGTATTATCATGATGCAACGCGGACGGGCGCGGCGAAGACGGCTTGCATGCTGGCGGGGAATGACGACAATTGCGCGGCGGGATACGGAGACGCGCAGCCGATATTTGACAGGGAAGAGGATGATAAATGTCGTCCGCGGAATGAGGGGGATTGCAATGCGGAAAACCGGATATTGGAGGGTTTGACATGCCGCTTGCCGCGGGACGGTGAATGCGCGGCGGCGTTTGACGCGACCTACATTTATGACGCGGACAGGGCGGGCGAGAACGGGACGGATTGCCGTGTGCGGGAGGATGGGGATTGCAATGCGGCAAACCGGATATTGGACGGCGGGGAATGTCGTCATCCGGACAGTCCGGAAGAGTGCAAGACGGCGTTTGGCGCGACATATTATTACGATGATACTTTGACGGAAGGCGGGAGATGCCGCCTTCCGAATACGCGCGGGGAATGCCGGAGTTTGCATGGGGACGCGCAACCACGTTTTGACGAAGGCGAAGCGGACAACTGCCGATTGCCGAATGTAAATGCGGAATGCGCGGAAGAATACGGCGCGGCGTATTATCATGATGCGGACCAGACGGGCGCGGTGAAGACGGCTTGCATGCTGGCGGGAGAGAACAGAGATTGCGCGGACGGATACGGGGACGCGCAGCCGATATTTGACAGGGAAGAGGATGATAAATGTCGTCCGCGGAATGAGGGGGATTGCAATGCGGAAAACCGGATATTGGAGGGTTTGACATGCCGCTTGCCGCGGGACGGTGAATGC